>JAJXXD010000128.1 GCA_021781285.1 bacterium
CTCGAAAGGATAGAATTAAAATTTTTAGACGTCAATTTTTCTGCGGGAATTTTTAGCGATCTCACCATATTTTCAGGATTAAAATCTAAAAGGAGCGTTCCTTGAAAAAAATAAACCGAAGATTCATATGTGCCGCCCGTTCCCGAAATCTTGCGTCCCTCAACTTCTATATCGTTTCGCGGCCTGAATTCCGCACTAATTCCAAGCCTGTTTATTCCTTTGGCAAAAGCTGTACAGATATTTTCCGTTAAATCTTCAAGAGTTTTAATCTTAATGCTTTTAGAAGAAAATACGAGCTCCCATCCAAGCTGAGTCTCGTCAAAATATATCGCTCCTCCTCCCGTAATTCTTCTGCCTATATCGATACCGTTTTCTTCGCAGTAATCTCTCCTTATCTCGCTGAATACCGACTGGTGGTATCCCGCCAAAACGCATGGTTTGAACCTTAAAAAACGCAGGGTATCTTCTATTAATCCCTCTTTTCTAAGTTCCAAGAGAGATTTATCCATGCATATATTATACGAAAAATCGTTCAAACCGGTGTCTATTACCCTGAACTTATTCATTTAACCGCCCATTTCTATGACCGGTAAAGCCGTTTCGGAAAAAATTAAAGAACAGCAGACTTCGGAAAATTTAGGTTTTAATCCAAGCTTAACGCTGAACGGTATAATGCCTTCGGAGGGATATGCAATGCCGTTTAACCCGGATTTCACCGCCAGCTCTTCTATTTTGAACTTGCTTAATCCGTAAGGTCTTTCGCATCCCAAAAGGACCGGAGTTTCGGTAAATTTTTTGCGCGCGTATAAAAACACTTCTCCGATTTCTTCCGCCGGCGGCGGAAGAATATTTTCCATTTTAGTATTATGCATCGGCATAAACCCAACTAATACCAAAGAAGAAATATCATAGTTTGAAATAATGTCGATAGCGTTAAATTCACCGGCAATACGTCCGTGTTTTAAGCCTATTACCACATGGGGAGAACACGGTATTTTTCTGTCGGATAAGTATTTCAAAGAATTCTCGTAATCTTTAACCGCGGCGTTTAAATGGTATATTTTGCGTATAGTGTCTTCTTCGCCTATTATATCGAGCATTGCCGAATCGACGCCTGCGTCCGAAAGGCCGTCGGCAATCTCTTCGGTTATAAGTCCGCAATGAACTATTACCTTAAGATTTAAATCTGATTTTATTTTTTTAATGGTTTTTATATACGGTAAAATATCGACTATACCTTTGCTGTTGGAGCCCCCGCTAAGTAAGAAACCGAGACCGCCGGACTCGTATATTGCTTTAGCCCTGCCAAAAAGCTCTTCCGGCGTAAGCGCCGGAGCCATAGATTTTAATATTTCGGCATTGCAGTGCTCGCATTTTAATGAGCATGAACCTCCGGTAATGGAAAAAGGCGGGAACGAATCGGATTGGCTGTTTTTAAAATCTTCTGTTTCGTAAGATTTTATACTCGGAGCGTAAAAATTTATTTCCGAATTAAAATATTCTTTCCTGATATTAAATCCTTTTAAATATTCGTCGTTTATATCGTCATTATATTCATAAAAGCTCATATTTATCTCTTTTTGCAGATTATATCTTCTTTTTCCAGCTTTTTTATATAAGCGTTGACGGCTTCTTCCCCCGTAGGAAGGGAATTTACGTCCGATATCGACTCGGGAAGCGGCTTTAGTTTTACTATCCAGCCTTTTCCGTAAGGGTCTAAATTAATAATATGAGAATCGTTTTCCAGTTCTTTGTTTACTTCGACGACTTCTCCGGCAAAAGGCATCGGAAAAGGACCGACGTATTTTCCGCTTTCTATAGTCGCGGCGCTCTTGCCTTTTTTGATTATTCTGCCTACGGGCTTAACGTCGGCGTAAAGAATTTTGCCGGCTAAAGACTGGGCGGGATCGGTCATTCCGAACGTGAAAGTGCCGTCGGCGTTTTTTCTGCCCCAAACCTGATTTTCTATATCGTAATAAAGGTCTTCGGGAATATTGCACTCATTAAAAATAGGCATTTATTAAATCCTCCTCTCGCTTTTTCATTCGCATTTAATCCCGTCGGCTTCTATCTTTTTTTTGTATGCTTCCACGGCTTCTTTTCCGGTAAGAAGATTTTTCTTATCGGCTTCTATATTATCGGCTTTAATCTTGCATACCCATCCTTTGCCGTAAGGGTCGGAATTTATCAGGGATACTTCTTTGACGGCGTCTTCGTTTATAGCGGTTATTTCACCTGAAAACGGAGCGGGAACCGGACCGACGTATTTGCCGCTTTCTACCGTTGCGACCGATTTAAGCTGGGCAATTTTTTGCCCGACTTTTTTTGGGGTCAGATATAACAGTTTGCCTGCCAAGCTCTGGGCTACGCTCGTCATCCCTACCGTTACTATTCCGTCATCCTGAAGCTTTCCCCATACGTGTTTTTCGACGCTGTAGTATAAATCTTCCGGAATATCGCATCCGTTAATCTTAGACGACATGATAAATTCCTCCTTGAATTAAGTTTATTAATTTGAATAATTTTTATTTATAATATACTACAAATTTTTATCATTCTCAAGCATATATATTTACCCAAATCCCGATTTAGAAATTTTTATATATGAATTACCTGAATTACTTAATAACGTCATTGCGAGCGTAGCGGACGAAGTCCAGCGCAGCTAACCAATCTAAAACGAGATTGCTTCGCTACGCTCGCAATGACGGAATATTAGAAAAGGGGTCCGATTTAAAATCAGACCCCTTCCCCTTTTTTTGTTTTATCACGCAAGTCCTTTGGATTTTAAAACTTCCATAGGATTTGAAATCGGATCCGATAATTTAAGTTCTTTCGGCGATTTTCCGATACTTAGACCTATAAGCTGAGTAAAATATACCACGGGAAGTTTTGCCTTCCCGCCGTGCGCTTTGATTATTTCGGGCTGTTTTATATCTAAAGCCGCTCCGCATAAAGGACACGGAAGCACCAGCATATCCGCCCCCGCCTCTTTTGCCGAGGATAAAACCGCCGCCGACAAAGTTGCGGCTAGAGATTCGTCCTGAAGGGCGTGCGCGCCGCCGCAACATGAAGCGGCAGCATGAAATTCAACGACTTCTGCTCCTGTCGCTTTCAGGAGTTCGTCCTGAAAATAAGGGTTTTCAGAATCGTCCCTTTTGCTTTTATAAC
>JAJXXD010000120.1 GCA_021781285.1 bacterium
TAAAAATGCATATGGGCGATATTAAAAATTACTAATAACTATTGCATTATTTTAATGGTCGGGACGACAGGATTTGAACCTGCGACCCCCTGCACCCCATGCAGGTGCGCTACCGAGCTGCGCCACGTCCCGATTTAATCTGTTCGTTAATAATGTGCTGTAGGTTTTGAATGGTCGGGATGACACGATTTGAACGTGCGACCCCCTGCTCCCAAAGCAGGTGCGCTACCAACTGCGCCACATCCCGAAAAATATTTTTCAATTTTAATTCTAACACTTATTAGTTTTATAGGCAATATTTTTTTATCAATACTTAACTGCATATTAAGATTGCGGGCTTTTGTTCATTAGCCAATATACTATTCCCAGCACTAAAACAAGGAAGCCGAGGATGGCTACTTCCGTAGATTTTTGTGGAACAAGCGAAAAAATCAATATCTTTCTTAGCAGCGCCGCCATTGCAAGACCTATAAAAGCGCTTAAGGCAAATTTATGTCCTTGAAGTTTCTTAACCTCTTCTTCAAGCAGTTCCCTTATCGCCCATACAATCAGCATCGCTCCTAAAATATCTACAACGGTGGATTCAAAGTCTCCGCCCCCGAACGCAAAATTATATATCTCAAATGCAAACAGGAGAAAAACCATAATAGTCGAAATGATGAGCGATATTATCAAAGCAAGGTCTAATATATAAGAAAATTTTGAACTGAATTTAATTATTTTTGTTTCAAATTTTGTATTCGCGATGTAAAATTTTCCTTCGCTTATATAAGAACTGATAATAATATCCAGATTAATATCGATAATTTTATTTACGGATGCTATAAGTTCGTCTCTTTTGCTCGAACTTGGAAAATTTTTAAGAATAATCCCGTGTATAAAATTTCTTATATAATTCATCGTGGCGCTTACATAGTGGGAAGGCAGTTTTATTTCGGCATGGACTTCTCCTATCCGCTTCAATTTGCGCAAATATTCATTATTATAAGTTCCCGAAAAAAGACTCATAAACCAAAATTTAAGCTTTTCCTGATGCCTGTTTCTAATTTCTTCATTAGGGAGGAACTTGCTAAAGTCGTCAAAATTGGCAATAAAAGAATAAGTATTGGAAATAAAATCGTTTGCGTTAGATCCCATTAAGCCGCTTAACTGTATTAAATTAGAAGCGTCGTTATCCGTGAAAGAATAGATTAGCTTTATTTTATCGAGCGTTTCCATATTGTTATTATTATACCTTAAAATTATTTCTGCGGCAATTTATAAATTGTATTTATAAATCTCTTTGAAATTACGTCTCAATATGCTATAATGCGCATATATCAATATCGTAATATATTAATTTTTATCCTAAAAAATAAAATAAGAAATAGAGATAAATTAAATAAGTTTCATATCATTGATTTTAATTAAAATATTACAGGGGGAATAATAGAATGGCCCGTATCGTAGTTTTAGGAACCGGTTTTGCAGGAAATACAGCCGCATTAAATTTAAAAAAAGAATTGGGCAGTAAGCATGACGTTATCGTTATATCGCCCCGAAAAAATTTTTCTTACGTTCCTTCGTTGGTATGGGTCGGCGTAGGTTCGATGCAGCCGGAAAAGACGCAGTTTGATCTGGAGCCGGTTTATAAAAAACACGGAATTATATTTAAGGAAGGAGCGGCTGAGGAGATACGCCCCGATAGTCGGGACCAATACGTCGTCGTAAAATATTCCGACGGCAAAACGGAACAGATTAAATATGACTATTTAATAAACGCAACCGGACCGAAACTTAATTATGCGGCAACGCCCGGACTTGGACCGGATGCCGGTTATTCCGATTCTATATGCACGCTGCCCCATGCAGTAAAAACCCGCGATAATTATTTGAAAGCCGTAGAAAAGATGAAGCAGGGCAAGAGGCAAAAGTTTGTCGTCGGCACCGGACACGGAATGGCTACTTGCCAAGGGGCGGCATTCGAATTTATACATAATTTAGAATTTGACCTTAACAGGCGCGGAGTCCGCCGTAATGCCGATATAACATGGATATCAAATGAACCCGCTCTCGGAGATTTCGGGGTCGGAGGAGTCATAGTAAAAAAGAACGGGAATTTGGTTTCCGGCAAGCTTTTTGCCGAATCTACTTTTCTGGAAAAAGGCATAAAATGGGTAGAAAGGGCGCATGTTCGCAAGGTCGAGGAAAGTTCTTTGGATTACGTTAATATCGAAGGGGAGGAAGGTAAGCTGGATTTTGACTTTGCTATGCTTATCCCGCCGTTTGCCGGCATTCCTATCGCCTACATAGATAAAGACGGCAACGACATAAAAAGTCAGATGTGCGTGCCGAGCGGGTTTATGAAAGTAGATGCCGATTACTCATCAGCGGCAAAACCTTTTGAAGAATGGAAAAATTCCGACTGGCCTAAAAAATATAATAATCCTGTTTATAAAAACATATTTGCCGCAGGGATAGCTTTTGCTCCGCCGCATTCTATAAGCAAACCTTTTAAAGCGCCTGACGGCACACTTATTGTTCCGAGTCCGCCCAGAACCGGTATGGCATCGGGAATTATCGGACATACGGTTGCGCTTTCCATTATCGACATGGTAAAGAAAGGAGCCGAAGAAGCTACGCAGCAGGCGTCGATGACGGAATTCGGCGCAATATGTATAACCTCTATGGGCAAATCGATGACGCGCGGTTCCGCCGCTTTATTGACTATGGATCCGGTAGTTCCTAATTACGAAAAATATAAATTCGGCAGAAATCTGAATTATACTTTCGGCGATATAGGTCTTGCCGGACACTGGGTTAAATATATGCTCCATTACTTATTTATGTGGAAGATGAAAGGAAAGTTTTTGTGGCAGTTTATTCCCGATTGATAATTCGGCAGATAAAATATAATATTAATTTAAATGTAAAAAAATGACCGGAGGCTGGTGCATTATGGAAGATAAAAGCGTGAAAGACTTAACCGAATATGTTCCTTATTCTAAGGAGGCGAGGTCGTTTATGGCGCCTACTAAACATACCGTATTTATAAGAACGTTTATCCCATGGCAGTTAGTCAAGTTTATCTATTATAATTTGAAGATGTTAAGGGTTTTATTGAAAGGGCACGGCAGATTTATGGACACGTAATATTATATCCGCTAAAAATAAAAACG
>JAJXXD010000211.1 GCA_021781285.1 bacterium
ATTCCAGAATTAAAACCGCCGTAATGTTCACTCTCCATAAAAAAAATATCGGATCGGCATCCGGTATGCCGGGACTTGCCGCCTCGCTAAACATAGATGCTTTAACGGTGGAAAGAATGACGACTATGAGCGATATGGAAAGGGATGAATTTTTCATCGAAGCTTCCGACCTAAAAAACGTTTATTCCGATGTTTACGCCGTGGCAAAAACAGAATTTAAAAATAAAAATACTAAACTTTCGGTATCCCGCCCGCTATGGAATCTGATAGACGAAAATGCCGGCGGATATTGCCCTGTAGGCTTATCGTCGCTATGCATACTGCATGACGGCACCCTGCTTCCGTGCAGAAGGCTTTATCTCCCGCTCGGAAACATTTTAACCGACGGACTCTTCAAAGTATGGTACAACTCCGATATTTTGTGGAAGTTAAGGAAAAGGAACGGTAAAAGCGAATGTGCGAACTGCGTTCATACGGAAAGATGCGGCGGATGCAGGGCTATAAGCTATTATTATAATAAAGATTTAAATTCTAAAGACCCGCAATGCTGGATATAGCCAAATATAACGATATAATATAATAAATACAATATGATTATGTTTATTACAGGAGAAATAAATGCTGATACTTGCGGATACCGTATCTTTAAAGCAGGATGAAGAAAATTTTATGCTTTTCGACAATCTGAACGGCGGCATTTATAAACTTAACGAATTATCGTATAAAATTTTATCGCTTTGCGACGGGAAAAATACGGATGAAGACATACTATTAAACATAACGGAAAGCTTTGAGGTAACAATAATGGAGGCGGAAAAAGATTTCGAAGGATTGGTGCGCATTCTTTTGGATAAAAAATATATTTATGACAACGACAATGAAAAAGGAGGTGAGCTTTATGAAAAAGATCTATAATGCGCCGCTGTTTCTTGAAATCCCCGCGGAAGAATTTTACGCTTTAATTACCGAGGGATACGGCTTAAAAGATTCGTGCTACTCCTGAAAGGAATGCAAATGAGCGCAGTTTGCGCTTACCCTAAACGCTCCCTAACCTCTTTCGCTATTTTCACAAGAAGCGGTTAGGGGGCGGCATATTGAATTTTTTTAGGATTTCTGATATAAATATAGATATATGGAATACAAAGACTATTATAAGATATTAGGCGTCGGTAAAACCGCTTCCGCGGACGAAATAAAAAAAGCGTACAGAAAATTAGCAAGAAAACACCACCCGGACGTCAATCCTAACGATAAAACCGCCGAATCGAAATTTAAAGAACTTCAGGAAGCATACGACATTCTAAAAGACGAAAAAAAACGAAAAGAATACGATGAACTTGGAACCAATTATTTCAACTATAAAAATGCCGGCGCGGGCGGCGGAGCTTCACAGGGACAATATTATTACGACTATTCCGGAGGCGGCGCTTCCGGCTTCAATTATAATTACAACAATGCCGGCGGAGGGGAGGGGGTTAACTTCGAGGATATATTCTCGGACCTTTTTAACAGGTCGGGAAGAAAAAATGGACCGGCAAAAGGAAACGATTTGAACGCTTCGCTTGAAATATCGGTCGCAGAAAGCGTCAAGGGGGCCGAAAGAATAATAAATTTAAACGGTGAAAAGATAAAAATAAAGATACCTGCGGGAATTTCGAACGGCGGAAAAATAAAACTTTCCGGAAAAGGGTCGGCAGGTTTCAACGGAGGCGCAAACGGCGACTTATATATTACGATTTCGGTTTTAAACGATAACATATACGAAAGGAAAGAAAACGATATCTACGTTAATAAAAAAATAAAATTAACCGAAGCCGTTCTTGGAGCAAAGGTAGAAATCTCCGCGATAGACGGCAAGTTTATGCTTACCGTCCCTGCCGGAACCCAAAACGGGACAAAGTTCCGTATTTCTAAAAAAGGGGCTACGGATGTTTCGGGGAAAAAAACCGGCGATTTAATAGTTACCGTATTCGTCGATATACCTTCGGGCATATCGGATAAAACAAAAAAGATATTCTCCGAGCTTTCAAAGGAAGGAATTTAAATAGGAATTAAAAATGGATTATTCCATCAATCTTTTAAATCTATGCGGCAATATTAACTTAGACGACGAATCCGCAATGTTTTTCGTAGATGAAGGAATAATTTGCGTCGAACGCAGGGAAAACGAATTTTATATAGACAAAAAAACTGCGGACACGCTCAGATTGATTTCCGAAATTAAAAACGAGCTGGGGGTCAATGATGAAGGGGCATCAGTAATTCTGAACCTGAGAGAAAAAATTATAGATTATCAAAGCAAGCTCAAAACCGTTTTTGACGCAATGGACAGATCTAAAAGCATAGACGAGCTTATGTTTATAATTAGAAAAAGCGAATCGTTTCGGAACATAATCGGCAGCCTTTTAGATAACGGAGATGAGAGTTTTTAGCATCCCGCAGTTAAATCGACCCGTTTTCCGGTTAATAATTTAATAAAATAAACAAGGACGATAAATTAATGAATATTACATTAAAAATAAAAGAACTAATCGACGGAAGCATAGAAATTCCGGACGAAATTCTTTTATCCGTTTTCGAACTTTCCGGCGCTCCGCTGATGGAGCTTTTTTCTCTATCCCTTGAACTAAAAGAAAAATATACCGGGAACAAGGTTAACTTCTGCTCTATCGTCAGCGCAAAAACGGGAATATGCTCGGAGGACTGCTCATTCTGCGGTCAGTCCGCAGTTGCCGGAAAAAAAGAAAAAAAAATAAAAGTAAATGCGCTTATGTCCGTTTCCGAAATAGTAGAGTCGGCCAAAATTGCGAAAAATAACGGAGCAAATGAATTTTCCATAGTTACAAGCGGAACTAAGGTATCAGACCGGACAGAACTCGAAATAATCGGGAACGCCGTCAAATCTATAAAAAACGAGGTCGGCATTACTCCATGCGCATCCCTCGGACTTATGAAATATGAACATTTGTTGTTTTTAAAAGAATGCGGACTCGAAATATTCCATCATAATATCGAAACAAGCAGGGGCTATTTCCCGAAGATATGCTCTACGCACTCGTTTGCCGACAATATCGAAACCGTTAAATCGGCAAAAAAAGCCGGGCTTAAGGTATGTTCCGGCGTAATTATAGGAATGGGCG
>JAJXXD010000064.1 GCA_021781285.1 bacterium
CGTTAAACATACCGCCGTGGCAGGGACACATAAATTTTTGTCTTGCAGGCATCCAGTGCAAAGGACATCCCAAGTGAGTGCACTGATTGGAAAAGAAATAAAGCTTGCCTGTTATATCCTTAACGACTACAACCTGCCTTGGAAGCGTATTTACCGTCCAGCCTTCTTTAACCCTGAAATAGACCGGAACAAACTTCGGGACCAACGGTTCGATATTTTCTAAATCGCTTACTTTCCCGAGCT
This sequence comes from bacterium, assembly GCA_021781285.1. Lineage (GTDB taxonomy): Bacteria > SZUA-79 > SZUA-79 > Acidulodesulfobacterales > Acidulodesulfobacteraceae > Acidulodesulfobacterium_A. Next base: position 244 of record JAJXXD010000064.1, read on the forward strand.
CCGACCACACGATGTCTCTTTTCTTAAACAGCGGACTTAAAACTTCCCCCAGAATCGGGATCGCGAGCGCAACGCCGATTACGCCGGAGATTAAAGCGATAACAACCATCATAAAAGTTCGCCTTGACGGCGACTCTTCTGAACTTTTAGTCATTTTACCCCCCTTTAGTTTAACTTGTGACTTTTTTGTATTAAATTATTTGATATTATTAATATCCGGTAAAATTTTAAGTATTAAATATAAATTTTTATCACTATGGAGGTAAAAAGTCAATATATTTTTTAACCTCCTAATTATAATTTGATTTTTAATTCAAAATGATGTATAAAAAATAAAAACGTTTTAACCCACTCAAAAATGAACTTGCAAAATGAATTAATCGAACGCTATGCCGAGCAATTCCCCGATTCAAGAATCGGAAAATGCATAAAAATAATAGAACGGGCGGCAAGGATGAAAACAAATCTTCTTATTCAGGGGGAAACCGGCACGGGAAAAACATCCTTGATTAATTTTGTCGGAAAAAAAATTTTTCCGACAAAACCCCTCGTAACGGTTTCCTGCTTTAATTTATCTGGCGAACTTTTTCAATCCGTACTTTGCGGACATCTAAAGGGGGCATTTACCGGCGCGGTAGAAACTACCGACGGGAAAGCTCAGACCGCAAATAACGGGGTCTTGTTTTTTGACGATGTTGACACTTTAACTATGGACAACCAGTCTAAACTTTTATATTTTCTGGATTATCACGTTTGTGAAAAGGTCGGCAGCACAATGCCCGAATTATTAAACTTATGGGCGGCGTTTTCCACAAATTCCAATATTGAAGAAAAAATTATGACCGGATTTATGAGGGAAGATTTTTATTACAGAATTTCCACTATTAAGGTAAACATTCCTCCCTTAAGGGAAAGACCTAACTTCATAAAATATTTTATTGAAAATTATTTGGATAGTTTAAAAATTTCGTACTGCAAAAAATTCATGGAAGAATGTCTCGGGTATGCATGGCCGGGAAATATCAGAGAAATGACCTCTGCGCTTGATAGAATTCAGATTTTAAATTATGACGGATGTAAAAAAGTTAATTCGCTTAAAGAATGCGGCATAGAATCGAATGAAAAAATAACCGGCACATACTCAATGCATAACGATAATGTCGATATATACGGACATAAACGCAAAAACTATAGTTCACCGCAAAGCGATTCGGAAAATTATCCGGCGGGATTAAAACAAAACGGGGGCAGAGAAGATATTTTTGATATAACTTCCGAAAAAAATAGAATTATGTGCGCATTAAAAAAAGCAAAATACAAAAGGAATAAGACATGCAAAATATTGGATATTTCATACTCTACGCTGTGGCGAAAATTAAAACGATACGAGATTTACGAAAAGCTCAGATAAATAAATACCCCATCCGCTATTAATAAAAACGCGGATGGGGTAAGTTTGAGCCGCCCTGTCGGTAAAACAGAACTACGGCCTGACGTTAAACTTCTTGAATATCCATACCTTTGCTATATCGACAAAGAACAAGTAAATTGTGCCGATTATTAAAATTCCAAGTATGTCCCCCCAGGAAACGGACGTTATCAAAGGACTTCCTCCGCCGATACCGGCAATGCCGTAGTGCGCCAGCAGCGAAACGAGTATAAAATCGACGACGGTTGCCGTAATCATAAGTTTGGATGGCATGGACTTGTAAAAATAACCTCCTGTCCTGACGAGATACAAAACGCCCTGTCCCGTAAAAACCATTATCAGGAACACTATTGTTTGAATCTGTCCGGTGGGATAATTTTTAGAGAGCAAATATACAAGGGCGCCAAAGGAAAAAATGAGCTGGAATATTCCCATTGGAACGGAACCCATTATCATATTCTTAATCTTCCAGTCGTTCGGTTTCGGAGAGAATTTCACGTTATCCGTTGATATCGACATGGTTACGAAGTCGTTGGTAAATAATAAGAGGATTACTAGAAGCGGAGTTATTATGAACGATTGGGACGGGAGTTTATGATAAAAGTAATTCATAAGAACGACTCCGAATATCGTAAAGAAAGAAATTTCTATGGTTTTGGCTATCTTGTTCAGAACCCAAGTGGCCATCCTCTGGAATATTTCCCTGCTCGTTTTAATAGCGCCAACGATATCCGCCAGACCAGGGTCTGTAAGAACCACGCTGGCTGCAGCTTTTGCCACATCGGTAGAACCTGAAACGGCTATTCCGACCTCGGCCTGTTTAAGCGCAGGAGAATCGTTTACCCCGTCGCCGGTCATTCCGACGATATAGCCGTCATCCTGAAGCGCCTTCACTATGCTGTATTTATCTTCGGGATAAATGCCGCCGAACACGTCGTAATCCGCAAGTTTTTTCTCGCCTTCTTTGGTTTTGCTGAGTTCAAGAAGTTCTTTCCTCTCGCAAACCCTGTCGCCGATGTCGAGCCTGTTTGCTATAGTCCTGGCGGTTATGGCAGTGTCGCCGGTCAGCATAATAGTCCTGACGCCTAGATTGCGAAGTTCATGGACGAGGGTCTTGGAATCCGGCCTTTCAGGGTCCATATAACCCAGAAACCCTAAGAAATCTAATTTATCGCCCTTTTTGCTCCCGACCGCAAGGACCCTTTCCCCTTTAGTCGCAAGGCTTGTTTCAACTTCCTCAAATTTATATCCCGAATCTTTTCCGCCGTTGACCATTTCCCAGATGGTTTTGGGCTGCCCCTTGAATACCTGTACATCTTGACCGTTTACGTTGTAAACGGCTTCGGTTCTTTTAGTAGCAGGGTCGAACGGAGTGAAAGATACGCGCGTTCCATCCTCTTTTATGTTTAAAGGATCCGAAACTTTGAATATCGCATCGTCTAAGGCATCCTGACTCTTCGCGTCGCTTGCCATAATCGCATATTTTAACAATTCTTCTTTCGTATGTCCGTCAACAGGAGTAACGTCTTCAAGAATAACCTTGTTTGCGGTAAGGGTTCCCGTCTTATCGGAGCAAAGAATCGTCATTGCCGCGGATTCCTCTATAGCAGAAAGTTTAGTCGTCAATACGCCTTTTTTGGAAAGTTCGACCGCGCCGAGCGCCGTGGAAAGCGTGTAAGTTGCCGGAAGGGCTATCGGGATAGCCGCTATAAGTATTACTAATATAAAAACAAGCGTGTCGAGGAGCGGGAAACCGTTATATAAGCCATATACTAAAAAAAATGCCAGGATAACGAAATCTATCGCCATAAGATATTTAACGATTTTAAAAATCAATCTCGACAGGTTGCTTTTGGTTTTTGCAATTTTAACGAGTTCCGCAGTCTTGCCGAAGAAGCTGTTTTTCCCAGTTCCAACGACTATTCCCGTCGCTTCCCCCCTTTTTACGACTGAACCGGAATATGCAACGCTCCCCGCCTCAGCCTCGACTGGAAGAGATTCCCCTGTCAGAGCCGACTGGTCAAGCTGGACGTTACTGTCTAAGATTTTTACGTCGGCCGGAACGAAATCGCCCATTTTTAAAAGAACCACATCATCGGGCACGAGGTATTTCGCGTCAAGTATAGTCCACTTGTCGTCCCTCATGACTTTTGCTTTAACTGCAAGCCTCTGTTTTAAAAGCTCGAGGGCTTTTTGCGCCTTTCCTTCATGAAGGAAGGACATTACGGCGTTAAATATTAAAAGCGCTATTATTACTCCAGCCTCAATGTACTTTACTGATTCCTTAGTAGTAATTCCGGCTATAACTTCCAGTATCGCCGCAAATTCTAACATCCACGGAATAGGCCCCCAGAACCTTTTTAAAAAATCCATAACCGGATTCTTTTTTTCTTCCTCTACGCAGTTCAAACCGCACACTTCGATTTTCTGGTTTGCCTGTTCGGTCGTAAGGCAGACATACTCGCACACCATTTCCTTTTCTTTAGCCATTTACCCCCCAATTTGTTTAAAATACGGTTAATTTAAAAAAATAAATAGTAAGATAAAATACGCGCAAAGAAAAAAGAAGCATTTTTTATGCCATAAAATATTCTTATCGTGCTTCTTCAGATATTACCAATTTTAAAAAGGATTAAAATAAGTTAGGTCGGTTTTTTGAAATAAAATGATGTAATATGAAATGAAATGAAATATAATGAATTTATTTGAAATCAGATAATCCTGCTAAATATCCGCCGATAGACGAATCCCCGTTAATAGAAATCTCCTCCGGCGTTCCGCATGCGATTATTCTGCCGCCGCCGTCGCCGCCTTCCGGCCCCATATCGATTATATAGTCGGCCGATTTTATTACGTCTAAATTATGCTCTATGACTATGACGGTATTGCCTGCTTCTACTAAAAGATTTAATATATTTAAAAGTTTGCTTATATCGTCAAAATGAAGTCCCGTAGTAGGTTCGTCGAGTATATAAAGCGTTTTATACTGCCCCGGCCTCGACAGCTCTTTTGAGAGTTTTATTCTTTGAGCCTCTCCTCCCGACAATGTAGTCGCAAGCTGTCCTAAATTTATATAATCGAGTCCCACGTCGATTAAAAACTTTAACTTATGCGCGAGAGCGGGAACCGCATCAAAAAATTCATAAGCTTCTTTTACGGTCATGTTTAATACGTCATAAATATTTTTATTCTTATACGCAATTTCTAAAGTAGGTCTGTTATATCTTTTCCCCTTGCAGACATCGCACATTACATAGACGTCCGGCATAAAAAGCATTTCTATTTTTTTTACCCCGTCCCCGCTGCATGCCTCGCATCTGCCCCCTTTTACGTTAAAACTGAATCTGCCGGGGTCGTAGCCCCTTGCTCTTGCTTCTTTAGTTCCCGCAAAGATATCTCTTATAAGCGTAAATATTCCGGTATAAGTTGCCGGATTAGACCTCGGCGTTCTCCCTATGGGAGACTGGTCTATATTGACCACCCTGTCGAAATATTTTACGTTTATTATATCTTCCGCCTCAAACTTTTTAAAATCGGATATATACCCGTTTTTATAAGCCGATATTGCCTGATAAAGCGTATCTATTATCAATGTGCTCTTTCCAGACCCCGATACGCCGGTTACGCATATAAAATTATTCAGCGGAATTTTAACGTCTATATTTTTCAGGTTATTCATTTTCGCGCCTCTTATTTCCAAATAACCGGATAAACTGCTCCTCCTGAAATCGGGCATATTTATTTTTAATTTTCCGGTTAAATATTTTCCGGTTAAGGAATCGGGGTTTTTCATAATTTCATCCGGAGATCCCTGCGCCACTATATAGCCTCCGTTTTTACCGGCGCCCGGTCCCATATCGATTATATAGTCGGATTTAAGCATGGTAGCTTCGTCATGCTCGACGACAATGAGAGTGTTGCCTTTATCACGCAAATCAAGAATCGTTTTAAGAAGCCGCTCGTTATCCCGCATATGCAGACCTATGCTCGGTTCGTCCATAACATATAAGACGCCGGTCAGGCCGGAGCCTATTTGCGAAGCAAGCCTTATTCTCTGCGACTCTCCTCCCGAAAGCGTTTGCGCCTGCCTTGAAAGAGTCAAATATTCAAGCCCTACATTGGTTAAAAATTGAAGCCTGTCTTTAACCTCGTTTAAAATTTTTGCGGCAATGCCTGATTCATAATCGCTTAAATTCAAATTTTTAAAAAAGCTTAGGGTATCTTTAATGCTTAAATTTACAATTTCGGCTATATTTAGACCGCCTATCCTATAGCTTAGAGATTCCTTTCTTAGCCTAAAGCCGCCGCACTCCGGGCATATCTGCTCGGTCCTAAATTTTTTAGGGTCGAGCAGATAATTTCCTTCCGCTATATTTCTTTCAAGCAGTGGTATGACGCCTTCCCAGTATTTTAAATGGAACGATTTATCGTCGTTCATTACATCGTAAAACTTTATTTTTTCGCCGCCTGAGCCGTGTAATATCGCTTGCTTTATATCTTGGCTTAAATCTGCATAAGGTATATCCTGATCAAACCCGTAATGCGTAGATAAAGCATTTATAATTTGATTTTTATAAACCGGCGTAGAGTTTTTGAAAATAATTATCGCGTCTTCCTTCAGGGAAAGGTTCTTATCTGGAATAACAAGGTCTTCGTCGAAATATTCCTTGTAGCCCAATCCCCCGCATTCGGAACAGGCGCCCTGCGGGCTGTTAAACGAAAAAACCGCAGGTTCCGGCTTGCCGTAACTTATATTGCAGTCCAAGCAAATCGAGTTTTCAGTCAATATCTCTTCTCTGTTTTCATATTTCAGCTTTAAAATACCTGAAGATAATTTTAAGGCAAGCTCTATGGAATCGAATAATCTTTTTTTGTTTTCTTCTTTTATGGTTAACCTGTCGATAACCAAATCGATATTATGTTTCTTTTTTTTATCGAGATTAATAGGCTCATCCAAATTATATTCTTTGCCGTCGGCGTATATTCTATAAAATCCGTGCTTAAGATAGTCGTCGAACTTTGCCCTGAACTCGCCCTTCCTTCCTATGGCTACCGGCGACAAAACTATCAGTTTTTCCCCCGCTTTATTGGAATAAACGGATTCCACCATCTGATCTACGGTTTTAGGCTCTATTTTTTTGCCGCAATTGTAGCAGTAAGGAACTCCTATTCTCGCAAAAAGGACCCTGAGATAATCATAAATTTCGGTAATAGTTCCCACGGTGGAACGCGGGTTTTTGCTGACGGATTTTTGTTCTATGGAAATAGCCGGCGAAAGCCCTTCTACAGAATCGACATCGGGCTTATCCATCTGCTCCATAAATTGTCTTGCGTAGGAAGACAGAGATTCCAAATATCTCCTCTGCCCTTCCGCAAATATGGTGTCAAAAGCCAAAGAAGACTTGCCGGAGCCTGAAAGGCCGGTTATTACGACAAGTTTGTCTTTCGGAATTTCTAAGCTTATATTTTTTAAATTATGCTGCCTTGCCCCTTTGATTATTATTTTCCTATCCATTTATTTCTGTTCTCCGATATCTTGCGGACTAATTTTATCGATTCCACCATACTGCCGTAATCCGCCGTATTGTTGCCCGCAATATCATAAGCAGTCCCATGCACGGGAGACGTTCTTATAATTTTGAGACCTGCGGTAACGTTAACCCCTTTATTAAAAGAAAGAAGTTTAAACGGTATCAGCGCCTGGTCATGATACATAGAAACTATTAAGTCGAAATCTTTATATCTTTTCGCAAAAAAGCTGTCCGCCGGAAAAGGACCTTCTATATTTTCGTTTTTATTTTGAAATTCTTCGACGACCGGCGTTATAAAGTCTTTTTCCTCATTACCTATTCTGCCGTTTTCTCCGGCGTGGGGATTTAAACCTAATACCGCAACGCGCGGATTTTCTTTTCCGAAATCGGTTTTTATCCAGTCGAGCGAAATATTTATGATTTTCCTTAATAAATCTTTTGTTATTTTAACGGGAACGCTTGATAAAGGAATGTGAATAGTCGCAAGAACGGTTATTATTTTTTTTGAATAAAACAGCATAACGAAATCGTCGGACCCCGTTAAATATCCTAACAGCTCGGTATGCCCTCCAAACCTTGCCCCTCCCTTAAGCATCATATCTTTATTAATAGGGGCGGTCGCGAAACCGCATATTTTGCCGTTTAGAGAAAAATTTACCGCCGTTTCTATAAACCGTTCGACGTCTTTTGCGTATTCATGGTTAACCGCCCCTAATCTAACGGAACCGTAAGACTTCGAAGATAAATTTATTACGTTAATTTTTCCGTTTTTATAAGATGTTTTAAGAGGCGATTCCGGCCTGATTAAATTCAGCGGGGTGTTTGTTTTTATTATCTTTTTTGAAACGTTGTCTATATGCTCGAAAGAGCCGAAAATAACCGGTTTAACGCGTCCATTTTCCCCAGCAAAATACTCGGACGACTTTATTGCAATCTCCGGCCCTACGCCGCCGGGGTCTCCCATTGTAATGCCTATGAAACAGTTTTCCTTAACCAATGTGAATTTTTATTTTATTATGCCGCAATCAATATCTTGACGTAAGACCTTTTTCTTGCCTTTTTTAAAATTTTTTCAAGGTATTTGTTGGTTTTATATTTTTCTAAAATAGAAAATATTTCAGGTCTTGCCTGTTTAAAGGTTTTAAAAGACCCCATTTTTTTTCCGACGGATTTTAATACCGCGTAACCGAATTTGGTTCTTATAACGCCGCTGACTTCTCCGACATGCAGTTTAAAAGCCGTGTCCGAAAAATTGGGGGACAGTTTATTTTTATAAATATAACCTATTCTTCCGCCGTTTTTTTCCGAAGGGTCTTCGGAATACTCTCTTGCCAGAGCCGAAAAACTTTTATTTCCGGCTATAGCCGTCTCTCTAATCTTAGAAATTCTTTTATATATTTCTTCCTTTAATTTCTTATTTGCATTTGAAGGAACGGCCAAAAATATAAGTTTCAAATCAACCTTGGGCTCGCCCCTGAATTCTTCTATGTTTTTTTTATAATAATCTACCAACTGCCGTTTGGTTATAACCATCTTATTGCCGTAAACTTTTCTTAAAAGCTCTACTTCCATAAAGTGGCTTTTAACCTGCTTTATATAGGCTTCCTTGCTGATGCCTCTTTTAGCGAGAAAATTGAAAAATTGGCTTACCGTAAAATTATTTGCAAGCGCCACTGCTTTAATGTATGCGTTTAATTGTTTCGGGGAGATATATATAGCGGCTTTCTCCTCTTCCTGCTTGATTAAAATATTGTCCACCAAAATATTTAAAACGCCTTTAGTTTTGGACATCGTCGCAGAATCCGACTGAGTAAAAATTCCCTGCGATGCTTCGTTCTGCATCTGTTCATAATCTTCGAACGCCTGCCTGTTGAATTTTGCAAATTCATACAAAGTTATAGGAGTTTTATTGACTACGGCGATTACCTGGTCTATTATTACGGCATCCGCATTTTTTAAGCCTGCGGAAAATAAAATAACCGCAATTATAAATATCGAAATCCCTGTCTTTTTTATTGTGTTTATCATAAGTAAATCTTATTTTTCCGCTTTAGCATACAAACGCATGCCGTTTGTGTTCCCTATCTGCATAATTCGGAATTTTATCTCAGGATGAGCCGTCTGTATTTAGACGGCTCATCCTGAGATATTTAATTAATATTTTCAATACACAGATTGGTTAGCTGCGCTGGACTTCGTCCCATCTTTGCCTGCATAAAACCGTTGGTTTTATAAACGCAGGCAAAGATATGCTCGCAATGACGAATTTAATTTATCCCTGCTTTTTGCCCGTTACCGGAGCCGGAGCCGTCTTCTGCGCCGGAATGTTCGGATTTACGCCCGAATTTGCAACAGGTAAATTGTTATAAAAATACTTTACTTTGGATTTTTTTCTTAAATTTTTTACAAAAGCCTTTAAAATTTTTGAAGCTTCTTTTTGTTTCATCATCATAACTATTTCCCCTTTGATAGCGGAAAAAGGCTTAGGTTTGCCGGTTACGACGTTATTTAATTTTATTATGTCGAAATGGCTGCCTACTTTAACTATTTTTGAAATACCGCCTACTTTTGGAATACTGAATGCGGCATTATTAAATGCGGGGGTTGTTTCCTGAAATTTTATCCAGCCGAGGACTCCGCCGTTTTTTCCGTTAGGGGCGGTGGAATATTTTTGAGCCGCCGCGGCGAAAGGTTTGCCGCCTGCCAGCATTTTGTAAACAATTTGCGCCTGCTTCGGCGAATTCAGTTGTATATAGCTTACGTTAATTTTAGAGGGCAGATTAAACGATAGGTAGTGCTTTTTGTAATACGCTTTCGCGTCCGCATCGGTAACATTGACTTTGTTTGCCACCTCTTTATGCAATAAAAGCTGGACCAACAATCCTTTTTTAAAATCAGAAACCTGCGATTTATAAGACTTGGATTTATTTACTCCTTCTTTTAAGGCTTCATTGACTAAAATTTGCCTGTCCACAAGACTCTTAAGGAGCCTTTTCTCGCCTGCGGGCGTTTCGAGATATGACCTCAAAGCGGGCGGAAATTTAGACATTTCCTGTTGAAACTTAGCAGCGGTAATATTTTTTCCGTTAACCGTCGCGATGACCTTGGAAGATGCGGACTGTTTTTTCGCGCATCCGTATAAACCCATCGATATAACAATGGAGAATAAGGCGATTAATAAAATCGAACCTTTAAACTTTTTCATTTTTCCCCTCTTAATACATAAAAGTTAAAATTAAATATATAAATTATCTTTAAATATTAACATAGCTATATAAACGTTGCAAGATAATTTTAGCCTCTTCCAATTTATCAGGGCTTAAAACCTCTTTCTTTAATCTGATTTTTATTTTAAACTCCCCTATAAAGTTAAATACATATATCGACGAAAATTCTTTATCGTTTACCAATTTAACCAGCGCTTCAAAAACCGTGCCCGCCGATTCATGAAATTCCAATATAAATTCTTTTTCTTTTATTTCAAGAAACCGGACTTTTGAGTTTTTCATATAGCTCTTTAGTTCGGTTATCTTTAAAAGATTTTCGACGGGAGTTTCAATTTTTCCAAATCTGTCTTTAAGTTCGGCTCTTATTTTATCCACATCGCTCAGGCTGTTGCAATTAGAAAGTTTTCTATATACGGACATCTTGGTTTTCCCTTCGCTTATGTAGGAATCGGGGATATTCGCCGATAAATTTATCTTTACTTCTGGAGTGATTTGGGCAGGTAAAACGACACCCTGTATTTTTTCTATCTCTTCTTTCAGCATCTGCATACACATTTCAAGTCCTACGGCATTTATATGTCCCGATTGCGCTCCTCCGAGAATATTTCCCGCCCCTCTTATTTCCAAATCCGCCATTGCGAGTTTAAAGCCCGAACTGAGTTCGCTGTAATCTTTAATCGCATTAAGCCTTTTTCTTTGTTCAGCGCTTAAATTTTCATTATTCGTACCGAGGACAAGCAGGCAGTATGCCTGTATATGCGACCTCCCGACTCTTCCTCTGAGCTGATACAGCTGACTAAGACCGAATTGTTCGGCATTATTTATAATAATCGTATTTACGTTGGGGTTATCCAGTCCGGATTCTATTATGGCAGTCGAAAGAAGCATATCGTAACCTTTATTGTAGAATATATGCATAATATCCATAATTTTCTCGGAATCCAGCCGCCCGTGAACGACTCCGATTCTTATATCGGGCATTATTTTTTTAAGCCTGTTATAAACCGAATCTAAGTGCGATATCCTGTTGTCGATAAAATAAACCTGTCCTCCTCTGTTCAATTCTTTAAAAACCGCGTCTTTTATAATCCCGTCTTCATATAGCTCTATACCCGTAATAACGTTTTTCCTGCCGGAAGGCGGGGTGCTTATAATGCTTAAATCTCTTATTCCCGACATTGAAAGATACAGCGTCCTTGGTATGGGGGTTGCGCTCATGGCGAGCACGTCTATGGAGTATCTTATTTTTTTTATTTTTTCCTTTTGGAGCGCGCCGAATTTTTGTTCTTCGTCTATAATCAAAAGGCCTATATCATTGTATGCTATCTTTTCGGATAACAGTTTATGCGTCCCTATTATTACGTCTATGCCCCCGTCTTTAATCTCTTTAATTATCCCTTTTTCTTCGTTTTTTTTAATAAACCTTGAAATACACGCTACTTTTATAGGATATTTTTCAAATCTTTTTTTAAAATTATTGTAATGCTGATCTACTAAAAGAGTAGTGGGGGCTATTAAGGCAACCTGCTTTCCGTCCATTGCCGCTTTAAAAGCGGCTCTTATTGCAACTTCCGTTTTTCCGAATCCTACGTCCCCGCATATCAACCTGTCCATAGGCTTATTGCCGCGCATATCCGACAGAACTTCTTTTATTGCCTTGGACTGGTCGTCTGTTTCTTCAAATTCGAAACTTTCCTCAAATTCCCTGTATTCTTCATTTTCTTCGGAAAATGCAAATCCCCTTTCCGTCATTCTCTTGGCATACAAAACTTTTAAATCTTCGGCTATCTCTTCAACCTTCTTTTTCGCCTTTATTTTTGCTTTTTCCCACGATTTGTTTCCGAGCCTGCTCAATGCCGGAGAATTTTCTTCGGAAGAAGCGATATATTTGTGGAGCAGATATATTTTATCGGCGGGAACGAAAAGCTTATCGCCGCCTTCAAAAATAAGGGCAAAATAATCGGATGAAATGCCGTTAAGCGTAATGTTTTTTATTTCGTTGAATTTTGCTATGCCGAATTCATCGTGAACTACAAAATCGCCCGGGTTAAGTTCCTCTATGCTTTTAAAGTAATCTGCGCCGGACGCTCCGCGCCCTGATTCCGGCGTTAAATCCAGATGTTCTCTGAAAAGCTCTTCGTCTTTAATTATAAAGAGTTTATGCTTCTTAGATATCATTCCGGAGGAAATATCCCCGGTCGAGATTTGAAACCTGTCTCCAGCCTTCTCCTCATCTAAACCTATGGACCCGAAAATCGTTTTCAGCCTGT
>JAJXXD010000091.1 GCA_021781285.1 bacterium
CTCAATACAGCTACTCAAATAATATAAAAATTAACGCTTTGATAGCAAAAAATTTCTACAACTTTACGCTTCTTGCCGGCTTGCTGTATTCTACCGGCGCTGTCGGCGTCAACTATTACGTGCCGGATACCGGCAAAAATCTTAAGCTTTATGCAAGGGCGTTCGGTTTTAATGCCGATAACAACGGCGTCAGCGAGGATATTAACGCGGGCATCGCCTATACTTTTTACAGGCATATATTTTTGGATGCCGGATATGACGATATATTCAATAACGGCAACAGGTCGGTATATTTCGGCGGGGGAGTCAAATTCACGGATAAAGACCTTAAATACCTTATAGTAGGCGGGAAAATGCCCACTCCTTAAAAAACAAAAATGACGTCTAAGAAGTACAAACTTACAAGCCTGACAAGCGCCCACGGCTGAGGGTGTAAGATAGGTCCGGAGGACCTTTCTAAAATTCTCGAAAAATTATCCGTGCCTGAAAACGACAATGTTTTAGTCGGGTTCGGATATAAAGACGATGCAGGCGTTTATAGAATCAACGACGATACATGCCTTATTCAGACCGTAGATTTTTTTACTCCGGTCGTGGATGACCCCTATTCTTTCGGTCAGATTGCCGCAGCCAACGCTCTTTCGGATGTTTATGCCATGGGAGGAAAGCCTTTAACGGCGTTAAATATTGCCTGTTTTCCTATAAACGATATAGAAAAAGAGGTTTTTAATCTTATACTTATGGGCGGATTAGATAAGATTAAAGAAGCCGGCGCCGCGCTTTTAGGAGGTCATTCAATCGATGATAAAGAAATAAAATACGGTCTTAGCGTTACCGGTATATGCGGCATAGATGAAATTTATTCAAACAGCGGCGCGGAACCGGGGGATATTCTATATCTGACTAAAAGTCTCGGTACCGGATTTGCCGTAAGCGCCATATGTACGGATTTCCTTAATGAAGATACGCTGAACGAGGCGACGCTGTCTATGTCGAAGCTAAACAAATATGCTTCCGAATTAGCGGTTTCTTTAATGTCGCCTAATGCCGTAACCGACGTTACCGGGTTCGGGCTGATAGGGCATCTGAGCGAAATGATGATTGCAAGCGGAACCAGATGTGAAATAGACTTGAATTCCCTTCCCGTTATAAACGGCGTTCCTGAATTGATAAAAAAGGGCATTAATCCGGCGGGAACCAAGCGCAACAGAAAATATTTCAGCGAATATACGTCTATGAAAGACGGGCTTGACGAAAATTTATTATGGATAGCTTTTGGGGCGGAAACTTCAGGGGGTTTAATATTTTCGATTCCGAAAAATAAAGCCTCTGAAACGGAAAAAATATTTAAAATCAAGGGCGAACCTCTTTATAAGATAGGCAGGGTTTTAGATAAAAGTGTAAAAGACGGCATTTATATAAACATAACATAATAATGAAATACTCGCTCGGCGTAGATCTTGGCACGACGACAGTTGCGGCAATTTTAACCGGCGGCGAAAAAACCGTTTTTCCGGCTAAAAGCCTCTTAAATTTTCAGTATCCGGAATTCGGTCTGGATTCCATAAAGAGGATACAGAACGGCTTAGATAAAAATTCGGTTAGAAAACTGCAGGAAAGGGCGGTATCGACTTTAAACGCACTCATAGATTCATACAAAAATGAGTTAGGATTCGATTACGGCGATATAGAAGAAGTTGCGGTTGCCGGCAATACCGTTATGGAAATGGCATTGTGCGGCTACCCCTTGATATCTCTTTCAAAACCTCCTTACAGACCTATGTCCGAACTTTTTTTCCCGGATAGCACCGCTTATTTTCCGAACTTTTATCCTAAAAATAAGAAATTATTTATTTTTCCGATATTAGACGGCTTTGTAGGGGGAGATACGGTCGCTTCTATTTATTATTTAAATATGATAAGGAGCGACAAACCGGTTTTTATAGCTGATTTCGGAACAAACGTAGAGATAGCCGTCGGCTTCAAAGATAAAATATATACTACATCCGCTCCTGCAGGACCGGCATTTGAAGGCGGAAATATAAAATCGGGAATGACTGCTTCGGACGGGGCCATTTCCGAGGTGCGCCTCAAGGACGGCTCATTTAAGATTAAAACTATATCTGATTCGGCTCCATCCGGAATTTGCGGCAGCGGCATAATGAGTCTTATTTACGAACTTTTAAAAGAAGGCGTAATAAATAAAAACGGCAGAATTTTGCCTCCTGAAGATATAGAATCCGAAAATTTTACCGTTGTCGGAAAAGCCGAAAAAATAGACGAAAATGAAATTATTCTTTATTTTGACGGGAAAAATAATATAAAGTTTTTTCAGGAAGACGTCAGGCAGTTTCAATTTGCAAAATCGGCAGTCAAATCTGCTTCGGAAATACTATTAGATAAATTTAAAATTTCGGACTACGAAGATTTCGACGTATATATTTCAGGGACGTTCGGCAGCCATATAAGACCGGATATTATAGACTTAATCGATATTTTTCCTTTCAAAGAAAAAAATATTAACGTCATAGACGGGTCTGTTCTTTCCGGATGCTTAAAATACATATCGGCAGATTCATTGCAAAGGGAAAGCGATATAAAAGATATAATTAAAATATCGAAAAATTTCCCTCTTTCGGGCAGCGGGATTTTCCAAAAATATTTTATCAGGAATTTATCGTTTTCGCCTTAAGTTGTCCGCACCCGCCGTTTATAGACCGGGCTTTGGAAAATCTTACCGTTACCGTAAAGCCCGCTTTAGCCAATTTTGATTTAAAATTATCGACTTCGGCATCGTCAGGTCTTTCGAAGTTTTTCAGATATATAGAATTTTGCTCTTTATTTAAAGGTATTAGGTTAAATTTTACCTTTGCAGGCGAAAACATTTTAATTAATTTTTTGGCGTTTTCTATGCCGTCGTTTATCCCTTTTATCAGTACATATTCTATCGTTGTTTTATTATGAGTCGAAGGCTTTTTGCCGTTTATCAAAGCGGCTAAATTTTCTATCGGGAATTTTTTATTAATAGGCATAAGCATACTTCTTGTTATATTGTCGGATGCGTTTAAAGACACCGCAATCTTATACCTGTATTCATTGAAATTTAAGCCGCTTAAAACATT
>JAJXXD010000215.1 GCA_021781285.1 bacterium
ACGAGAAAAGAAATATTCCTTTCCGTCGAAGAAGCCGCCGAATTAATCGAATGCAATTAAAAAAATTTAAATGTTTAAATTTTTTAAAAAAAAGCGCGATAAAACGGTTATAAAATCCGAAATCATAATAAGCGATTTTAATATTACTGTTTTTAAAAAAGATATTAAAAATCTTCATTTAAACATTCTTCCGCCAGACGGAAAAGTGAGGGTTTCAGCCCCTAAGAGAATGGACGACCGGTCTATTCGGCTTTTCATAATGTCAAAACTGCCGTGGATAGAAAAACATGTCAACAGATTTAAGGAACAGCCGAGAGAAACCCAAATGGAATACGTTTCGGGGGAAAGCCATTATTTTAAAGGCGAAAGATATTTGCTGAACGTAATCGAATACGACGGAAAATCCGCCATTAAAATAAATAATAAAGGATATATCGATTTTTACGTAAAAGACGGTACGAATTCAGAGCAAAAGAAGAAAGTTTTTTTACTCTGGCATAGGGAGGAATTGACAAAAGAACTTTCCGGTATCTTTATTAAGTGGCAGGAAATTATGGGAGTTTCGGCGAAAGAGTGGAGAATAAAGCAGATGAAGACAAAGTGGGGCACCTGCAACACTTCCGCAAAAAGGATATGGATAAATCTGGAACTTGTTAAAAAACCGGTTCACTGCATAGAATACATCGTAGTTCACGAATTAGCGCATCTTATCGAGAGAAATCATAATAAAAGATTTACCGCAGTTATGGATAAATTTATTCCGCAGTGGAGAAATTATAAAAAAGAATTAAACGGCCCATTATTTAAATCATATCAATAATAATAAGTCCGCCCATTTTCTGCCGGATTTTTTGCCGCCGCCGACGTTATAAATGAATTATCCTTCATAACCTCATAATACCGATATCCGATTGACTTTTTTAAAATAATGGTTTAAAATTAGTCATCGACCGCTGTTTGTAAAATTTAACCGCCGTCTATTTTTGCTCGACTTGTTCAAGTTCAACGATACAAACTGCTTCCGCTAATATATTTTGTCTTAACTGTTAAATAAAAAACATCGCTATAAGTCTATAAATTTTATGAAACAATTTAAAAAAGTATTGATAGCCAACAGAGGCGAGATTGCTTCAAGAGTTATCAGGGCTTGCAAAGAGCTTGGTATTAAAACGGTCGCTATTTATTCCGAAGCCGACAGTCAAGCTCTTCACGTAAAAAAAGCCGACGAAGCGTATCTCGTAGGACCCGGACCGATATCCGGCTATCTCAATATAAACAGAATAGTAGATCTGGCTATAAACACCGGAGCCGACGCCATACATCCCGGTTACGGTTTTTTGTCAGAAAATCCAAAATTCCCTGAAGTTTGCGAAAAAAGAGGAGTAATATTCATAGGACCGTCTTCTCAAACTATAGCTATGATGGGGGATAAGATAGAATCCAAAAGACTGATGAAGTCGGTTGGGGTTCCCGTGGTCGAAGGATCCGAAGGCGGGGTCGAATCGGAAGAAGAAGCTGTCGCCATTGCAAATAAAATAGGCTATCCCGTTATGATAAAGGCTTCGGCCGGGGGCGGCGGAAAAGGCATAAGAATTTGTTTTAACGACGGGGAGTTGATTAAAAATTTTCCCTTATCACGTTCCGAAGCCGAAAAATCTTTCGGAAACCCCGAAGTTTTTATAGAAAAGTACATAGAAAAGCCCCACCATATCGAATTTCAAATACTTGCGGATAATTATGGAAATATCATACACCTCGGCGAAAGAGACTGCTCTATTCAGAGAAGGCATCAAAAACTTATAGAAATCGCCCCTTCGCTTATTTTAAACGAAGAAATGCGGAAAAAAATGGGAGAATCGTCTGTAAAAGCCGCGCGCGCCTGTAATTACCGCAATGCAGGAACGATAGAATATATCGTCGATAAAAACGGCAATTATTATTTTATGGAAATGAATACCCGGATACAGGTGGAGCACAGCGTTACCGAAATAGTTACCGGCGTCGATATAGTCGGCGAGCAAATTCAGATAGCAATGGGCAAGGAACTCGACATTAAGCAGGAAGACGTTTCTATGAGGGGATATGCCATAGAGTGCCGAATAAACGCAGAAAATCCCAGAAAAGATTTTATTCCCAGCACCGGAAAGATCACTGCTTATTATTCTCCGGGAGGAATAGGGGTGAGAATAGACGGCGCAGTTTATAAAGATTATATAATCCAGCCGTTTTACGATTCGATGATTGCAAAGCTAACGGTAAGCGGCAGAACTTGGGAAGAAACCGTCAGAAGGGCGCAGAGGGCGCTGGACGAGTATGTGGTAAAAGGCATCAAGACGACCATACCGTTTCAGCTGAAAATAGTTCAGGACGAAGATTTTTTAAAGGGAAATTTCGATACGCATTTTATCGACGAAAGGCTCTATTTGAGGGATTATAAATTGCAGAAAGACCCTTTCGACCGAATACTTGCGATATCGGCGGCTATATCGGCTTATTACGGAATTTAGTATAATAAGTATAATATAAAGGGTAAGGTATAAATACATGGAAGAAAAAAGCTACATAAGAAAAATAGGTATTACCGAGACGGTCTTAAGGGATGCGCATCAATCTCTTTTAGCTACGAGAATGATTACCCCCGATATACTAGGCATAGCCAATGTTCTTGATAATATAGGATTCTGGTCTTTAGAAGTCTGGGGCGGGGCGACGTTCGATTCATGCCTTAGGTTTTTAAAAGAAGACCCGTGGGAAAGGCTTAAAAGGGTTAGGAAAGCATATAAGAATTCAAGGCTTCAGATGCTTTTAAGAGGGCAGAACTTAGTCGGGTATAGACACTATGCCGACGACGTAGTCGAAAAGTTTGTTTCGTTAAGCGCCGATAACGGCATAGACGTATTCAGAATATTTGATTCCCTGAACGATTTCAGAAACATAAGAAAAGCCGTAGAAACGGCAAAAAAGAAGAAAAAAACGGTTGAAGCCACTATATGTTATACGACGAGTCCCGTCCATACGAACGAGCTTTTTACCCAAATGGCAGTTGAACTTGAGAATATGGGGGCGGATACTATATGCATAAAA
>JAJXXD010000139.1 GCA_021781285.1 bacterium
TTCTAATGCGGCGGTTAATTCTTTATTTTCTTCTACTTTTTCGCTCCTCAGTATATTTACTAAAAGCGTTTTTTCCCCGTCATATACGGTTTCTCCTTCCATATCGAGTTCGTAATCTTTAAGAATTTTGCTCATACGAGTTTTTCGCTTTCGCTTTTCACGGCAAGGCTTATCTTACCCTCGTCTTCAAGCCTTCTGGCGACTTTAAGTATTTCGTGCTGGACTTTTTCTACTTCCGAAAGTTTTTTCGGTCCCATAGCTTCCAAATCGTCGTTAATCATTTCCTGCGCTCTCTTGGAGACATTTGTCAGAATTTTGGTTCTAAGTTCGTCCGAAGCCGTTTTTAAAGCAAGGACAATCTGGTCGTGCGATACTTCCCTGAGAATTAACTGCATAGATTTGTCGTCCACGCTTGCAAGGTCGTCGAACGTGAACATAAGCTCTCTTATTTTTTCGGCTTCCTCTTTATCTAATTTTTCTATGTCGGCAAGTATAGGTTCTTCTATAGATTTATCCATATTATTTAAGATGTCCGCAACTATTCTAACGCCGCCGACTAACTTACTCTGGGTGGAACCGGTCGATTTCAGCTGTTCCTGAAGCACCTCGTCGAGGTCTTTGATTACGCCCGGCGGAACCCTTTCCAATTTGGACAGCCTGAAAACTACCTGCGACCTTATCGAAGAGGGCAGAAGTCCTATTACTACAGCCGCCGACATAGGCTCTAAATGTCCGAGTATGAGGGCGATTGTCTGAGGGTGTTCGTTTTTTACGAAATCTGCGATAATATGCGGGTCGAGCCATTTTAACGTCTGCAGTCCTTCTTCTTCTATAGGACCGTGCAGATTATCCAATATTTTTTTTGCTTTCTCGGGGTCTAAAGATTTTGCTATAAGGTTTTTTACGTAATCGTCTCCCTTAACTACCAGACCGACTTTCGAAAAATTAGAATTGAAGTCTTTAAGTATGTTTTCGGAATCGTCTTTTTCGATAGTGGGAAGCTGGTCCATATATTTGGTAATTTTTTGAATTTCCATTAATTCCAGCCTCTTTATTATTTCCGATGCGGCATCGTCGCCTACGGAAACCAGAAATATAGCGGCTTTTTCGGGTCCTGAAAATCTTCTAGACATATTTACATCTCTCTATTTGATTCTTTTAGTAAATTTTTTACGTAATTAGTCGCGGCATCGGGGTCAACTTTGACTATATTGACCGCAACCTCTTTCATGTTGGGCTCGGGTTTGGGACCGGATTCCTGTTTTATCTGCGCCAGCGTTTCAAGCCTTTCTTCTTCTATTAATCTCGCCGGCGAGCGGGACTCGTATGTAGTGATATATTTTATTAAAGGCCGCAAAATAATTAATATTAAAAGCGCAATGCCTATTAAAATAACGCCGTATCTGATAATTTCTCCGAGATTGGATTTGATAACGGACGTTATGGACTTTTTAGGCGGGGCAGGTATCGCGTAGCGTATTCTTTTAAACGGAATATTTGCTACCACGACTTTGTCCTTAGCTGTTTTAGAATAGCCGATAGCCGTTTTTACTATGTTATTAAACAGGCTCATTTCGGAAGAGCTTCTCGGAATATATTTTACGGACGGCTTTCCTTTGGAAGATGTCGCTTTTTCATATGTTCCGTTGACAAGGACCGAAGCATAAACTCTCTGCACCGTTCCTACCGGATATGAAATTTTTTCTATTTTTTTCGATACGTCGTAATTAGTCGTTTCTTTTTTTACGCTATGGGTGCTTGGTTTTGCCGTAGGGATAGGCGTCTTTCCGGGCGGAAGGTTCGATTTTGCTCCCGGAATGCCGTAAGGCTTTAAAGCGCCGGTAGAAGAAGACCTGTAAGTTTGCTGGGAAACTATAGCGGTAGTGTTCGGATTATACGTTAATTTAGATTCGGTTTTTTTTGAGAAATCCACTTTGACATATACTTTAGACGTTACGTTTCCTTCTCCTACGACAGGTATGAGCATAGAATTTATTTTATTTTCTAAATTTTTTTCTATTTTATGTACGTAATTCAGTTGATTTCCGGTGTATGAAAAAGAATTTTTAGTGGGAATAGACAGAACCCGTCCATCCGTATCTACTATCGTGATATTTTTAGGCTTCAGGCTTTCTACGGCGCTGGCCACTAAATGTATGATTCCGTTGACCTGCATTTTATTAAGATTCATACCGGGTCTTAGCTTTATGATTACCGAAGCCTTGGCGGGGACTTTTCTGGTTGCGAATACCGAGTGTCTCGGCATTACTATAAGCACTCTCGAATACTTAATCTGGTTAATCTGGTCTATCGTTCTTTCTAATTCCCCCTGCAATGCCCGCTGATAATCCACATGCTGCATAAAGTCGGTCATACCTATCTGGACTTTGTCGAATATGGAAAATCCTACTCCTTCCTGGCGGGGGAGGCCTATGGAAGCGAGTTTAAGGCGGGTGGCGTAAACCTCATTTTTAGGAATAAGTATAGTTTTACCCCTGTCCTCGAGCTTATAAGGTATATTGTATGAATGAAGCTTGTCGATTATTCCGGATGCGGCCGGTGCGTTTAAATTGGAATAAAGAACCCCGTATTGAGGAGCGGTCGCGTAAAGAGCGGTAAAGTATATAGCTGCGGCGACTCCTATTATTACAAGGGAAAACACGATCTTCCGTTCAACCGAAAGCTCGATAAAAAAAGTTTTTAATTGGGAACCGAAATCTTTAAATGTGGCGGCCATTTATTTTATATTTGCATATTCATAATTGAATTGTATGCGGTTATAATTTTGTTTCTAACCTGCATCATCAGTTCAAAGGAATCATTCGCTTTTTCCATATCTATCATTGCTTGATGTATATTGGACGACTTTCCGTCGGCAATGGCTTCCGCCGAGTTATTTGCCGTGTTTTGAAGGTCGTTGACTTTATTTATGGAATTTAAAAGAGTATCGGCGAAAGAACCCCCTCCCGCGCCTTCTTGGGCCGTCGCTGAACCGGAACTTCCCCCGTTAACGATACTGTTGGGATTAAGTTCTTTTATAGAGTTTAAATTTATTGCGCTACCGGCGCC
>JAJXXD010000004.1 GCA_021781285.1 bacterium
CCTAATGTGGTAAAAATAAACAGAACAAGAATAAAATACCCTGTAAAACTCAATAAAAATCTCAAAAATCCTGCTTTATCTTCGGAAATATATCCGCTCAATATTTTAGATGAGCTTTTCTGAATTATTTTTATCGCCAAAATCCCGAATACGGCTGCAAATACCGCTTCAATAATGGAAAAATAACCTTTGGGAAGTGCGTTTTTAGAAAAATATTTAGAATAAAAATGTATAACGTAAAATAATACAAAAAACAAAAAACCTAGAAGGACTATTGGCGTTAAAATATTAATCAGATTTTTAAACGGAACGTTTTTTTTATCCTTAAATTCGTCTTCAGGTTTTTTACTATTGTTGTTGTCCATATTTTATTTAAACCTTTTTTTGATATTAAATAAAATAAAGAGCGGCAAGAAAATTATACGCCCAGTCGTAAATATCGTTTTCCATAATTATATTTTGCATCTTTGTAATTCTCGTCTCTTTTTCTTCTTTATCCATCATAAGGGCTTCGTATATTTTTTCGGCAAAACATTCGGTATTGAAGGGGTTAATTAGAAAAGAATCGTACAGCTCTTTAGACGACCCTGCAAATTTAGACAATATAAGCATGCCTTTATAATCGGTATTGGACATAATATATTCTTTAGAAACAAGATTCATCCCGTCGTGCAAAGGAGAAACTATCATAATATCGCAAAGCCTGTAATATGCCAAATAAACTTCTAATTCAAGCTGTTTAAAATAACCTGCTACCGGATGCCATTCTGATGTTCCGTATTTCCAGTTAATATCGCTGACAAGCTCCATAATTTCTTCGTTTAATTTCTTATAAGCATTAATATGGACTCTTGAAGGAACGCCGAACTGGACAAAAACAAATTTGCCTATAAGTTCTTGATGGTTTTCAAGCATATTATCGACAGCCTTGAGCTTTTCTACAATTCCCTTAGTGTAGTCTATCCTGTCCGTCGAAACGGCTAAATATTCATACGACTGCCCTATGATTTCATCGTTCTTTTTGATTTTATCTATAATTTTATTGGTTTCTCTCGACTTTGCAAAATGATGCAGATAGTTGGCATCTACTGAAATCGGGAAAGGCTTAACCCACGTTTTATGCCCCTTGTAAGTGACTGAATAATCAGACCAGTTCACCTGAGCTTCCAGTTCCCATTCGCAAGTCCTTAAAAAATTCTGACAGTGGTAAATTATTTGAAAACCTATCAGGTCGTTTGCCAGTAAACCTTCGAGGAGTTCATGTTTTTCGGGACATATTGAAAATATTTCAGGATTAGGCCATGGAATGTGCCAGAATATAGAAATTCTAATATTTTCGTCATATTCTTTTATATATTTTGCACATCTCGCAAGATGATAATCCTGAAGCCATATGACATTTTCCGACGGCGTAAAATTAACGGCCTCGTCCGAACCGGATACATCTGAAATATTATTTAAATCATTAGATTTACAATAATATTTTGATTCCTCGATTTCTTCTATTATAGAATCTGCAAATTTTTTATTAACGTCGTCATAAGTTAAAAATTGGGCGGAATTGAAAACAGGTTTAACATAAACAATATGGCATAGCGGCCATAAAACGGAATTTGCGTAACCGTAATAATAATCGTTTATATCTTTTTTGTTAAGAAAAATTCTTTTAAGAGTATAGGATTCTTCGCCTTCGGAAAGTTTTATCCTGCCTTTTTCGTCGGATACCGTTTTATCGGCATTTCCACCACCGTAAACAACCCATGTTCCGCTAAGATTTTTCATAATCGGCTCAAGGGCGATAGTAAGACCGCCGACCGATTTTACCGCTTTGATTTTTTTTCCGAAGTATTCATGGGATACGGGTTCTCTATTGGAGGCAACTATTAAATTAATATTGCCTAATTTTTCTTTAATTAAATCATTAAATCTTTTTTTTTCCATAATTATTGAAATTTATTAAAGATTTAATTAAAAAATATAATTTATAATTATATTTTGATTATATTTTACTATATTTTGATTATATTTACAACATTCCGTTATTTTTTAAATTGTATTATAATAATAAATTATGTTTTATAACGGTATTAAAGAATTTAATGAAATAAAAACAAATATAATTTCAAGCTTCTCCGACGCAGCTTATAAGCCGGATTTTATATTTTTTTGCGTTGATTTCGACGGAACATTAGTCAACATATGCAAAAACCCTTTGGATGTTTACGCTCCAGAACAGCTTAAAATTTTTTTAAAAGCCACGGGCAAAATAAAAAACATTATATTATGCGTAATTACGGGGCGGGAACTGGACGACATACAAAACAGAGTCGGCATCTGCAAAAACATTATTTATTCCGGTAACCACGGTTTTGAAATAAAAAGTTATTACGACAGCCTTAAAATTGATTTCCTTGTAAAAAACGCCGAAAAATATATTCCGTTAATAGAAAAAACATTAAATGAAATAAATAAATTGCAAAAAACTGAATTGCAAAATTTAATCGTGGAAGACAAAAAATTTTCTATAAGCATGCATTATCGATTATTAAATTCCGGTGAAACTAAAATTTTAAAAGCATATATAAAAAATTTGCTTTCTAA
Source organism: bacterium (assembly GCA_021781285.1). Taxonomy (GTDB): domain Bacteria; phylum SZUA-79; class SZUA-79; order Acidulodesulfobacterales; family Acidulodesulfobacteraceae; genus Acidulodesulfobacterium_A. The sequence continues at coordinate 2,602 of JAJXXD010000004.1, forward strand.
AAATCCTTTATTTGATGAATATTTACATATAACAAAAGGGAAAAAGATTCTGGAAATAAGACCGAGGATAGACTGGAATAAAGGGCGCGCCTGTGATTATATCGTAAATGAATTCTCGAAGGCGGCGCCAAAAAAAGAATTAAATATATTGAGGGTAAACATAGGAGACGATATCACGGACGAAACTATGTTTGTGCCGGGATATAAAATTAAAACCGCCTCGGACGGCGCAAATATAAACGTAAAGACTATAAACTGCGTAATCGGAAAGAAAAAATCCCTCGCGGGGATATACCTTGACGGATATAGACACACGCAGGTTTTCATACAAAATATCTTATCCGCTTTTAAAGAGTTTAAAATCTAAGCCTTACGCCTGCTTCCGGACCGTCAAACTCTAAACTGCCGTTTACGCCGCTAGTATCGACATGGACTTTATCGTACACGTAATC
>JAJXXD010000143.1 GCA_021781285.1 bacterium
CATTTGTTAAACTGTATAGACGATAGCTATAACGGACAAAACCAAACCTGCGGAACCTATAATATTTAATACTATCCACTGGTTAAAGCTCTGATAGTCGGGATATTTATAAATCCGGCGGTTAATATAATTATCCTCTCCTTTTTGCATATTTTCTTCTTTGCTTATTATGTATAAATTTTCCGGCGTCTGCCTGCACTTAAATAATTCCCTTTTATACAGTCCGGGCAGTCTCTTTATTTCAAGTATTTCATCGGGAACAAGTATCATATCGTCCTCGATTTCGATACCTTTGTTTTCAATTTCCTCTTTAATTTCCTCTATTAAGAACATCTGCTTGCCTTGATATAAAAAAGTAACTTCTCCTCCCATCCTAAGGTTCTCGTAATCTATTACCGCAAGTATAATTAACGTTACGGCAATAATAACGGACACGACGGCGATGTTGCCCCATAAAGTGTTAGAACTAATAACTATTATCCCGACGTCGATAAAACCGGCTAATATTACTAAGGCGAATATTTCGGCAAAAGAAAGGTGCAGTCTTCTTATGTAAAGCCAATCCTCAACGGAAGCAATAAATTTTCTGAATATTTTTTCTTCCTCAAGTATATAATTTTTAGTAATTTTCTTAAGATTAAAAATTGCTTTCAATAATTCCTTACGCATATTTTTAATCTTTTGGACTGCGGCCTTCTCCTGCACGTCTATTTTTGACAGCAGTTTAAATTTTAACGGATATGCGTCTATTCTGAGCAAATTTTCCATTAACGAAATAATATTTTTTTTAAATTCGGTATTTTCCGGAGCCATATCCCTTGCGGCATCTCTGACTATTATAGCTAATTCGTTTATTCCTATAAGCAGCCTGTCCGTTTCCACGGTTCGCTGATACAGCCTCATCAATACAAAACCGGTCATAATGCCGTAAATAGTCGCGGCCAGTTCTAACGTTACCGTAAACCATGCAGATTCGCCTATGCCGAGACCCCTCGGAAGAAAGTTAATCAATATCGCTATCATTGCGACAGCCATAATAATACCGTTATCTATAGTCAGATACTTTTCGTCCGAGTTAAACACCTTTACGCATAATAAAATAAGACCGGCTCCGGCAAGGGAAATTGCCGAAACGGTTCTGCCGAGTACAAGCCAGAATAATATCAAGCTCACCACGGGAGTAAAGTTAGACGCCACTGCTAATATTTCGGACGGTTTTGTATTATAAAGAGCAAAATTAAATAGGGTATGCGATAAAAAACCGGTTATTATGCCTAAAACCAATAAAAATAATATGAGGTTTAAGGAAATAACGGGAAGGGAATGCGACAGGATAAGCCAAGCGGGAAAAGTGATTATTAATCCGCAAAATACCCTGACTATCATCAAAATACCGTGCTGTCCTACTCTGTCAAGTTTTAAGCTTCCTTTTTCGACTATATCCCTTGCGGCTATTTTGTAAGAAAAGAAATTCAAAGCGCCCAGAATCGAGGATATAAGAGCGAGAAATAGATAAAAATAATTTTGGGAATATTTTATCATTCCATGCGTTCTTCCGGTAACGACGAAATATGCCCCTATGACCGCAAGAATCAGCACGACCCACTGAAATCTATTTAGTCTTTCCGTTTTATGGTCGCCCGGTATAATTTTAGATAAAAACTCGAGCCCTCCGGCGATTATATTGCCGGAACCCTGCTTCTTCCTGCCGGTCAACAGTTGCAGCATAATGGTAAACCATAAAGGCCAGAGATGATAAATGATTATCGAAGCTATAGGATTGCCCCTGTGAATGGCGTAATATAAAAGAATAAAAGCTAAGGCCTGCGACGAGCCCGATATCCCTATCCATATCCAGTTTTTCGGCTTAAAATTTTTTATCAGTATATTAAGGTCGCCGGTTTTTAAAATAATAAGTATAAAAACGAAAATGAGCGCGGTTATTAAAGATATAACTTCCGAGCCCAATATTATAAATAAAGAATGCACCGCCGCAAGTACGGCGACCAGAAACGGAGGCACGCCCCATAACAGTACCGATAAAAGCCCTAAGCCTAAGCCTTTATCGTTTGGGTCTAATTTTTTACATCCTTCCGCAAACATAAAGTTTTTCGTTCGCTATTTTAAATTTTATATTTATATTTACATTTATTGATAATTTTATAATAATTATAATATAATTATCAATAAGATATTATAATTAATTTTTTCAGGCAAATATACTTCATTATTTATGGATAATAACCAAAACGCTAACGGCTCGGAAAATAAAGCCACGGCGGCGCATAAAGGAAAGGAAAACTCCTGTATCGTTCCCGAGAAAAAAATAGAAGATACGAAGCTGGGAGAGATTCTTCTGAATAACGGCTTAATCACGCGGAACGATTTAAATTTTGCCGTAAACGAAGAGAAATTATCCGGAAAATCCGTAGGAAGAATACTCGTAGAAGAAGAAAAAATAAAAGAAACCGAACTGGTAGGTTTCTTATCTAAATATTTTTGCATAGACCATGTTAATTTAAACGATTTAGAAATTCCTAAAGACGTTATAGACCTCGTCCCTCCGGAAAAAGCGGTAAAATTCCGTATCATACCTTACAAGAAAGAAAATGAAACCCTTTATATCGCAGCGGCCGACCCTACAAGAAAAGAAATTATCGACGATATTTCATTTCTTACCGGGGTGCCTACCGAATATGCGGTTGCATCGTATTCCCAGATTTTCCGGGCAATGTCTAAATACTATAACGCCTCTTTTATTCTTAAAAGCGGTAAAAACGTCGAATCCGCGGTTTCATCCGGCGCCGAATCAAACGAAATTATAGATGTAGCGAAAGACAGCATCGGCATGAATTCCGTGGAAAGATACGTCGATAAAGTTATCAACGATGCGATAGAGCGCGGCGCAAGCGACATACATATAGAATTTTATAGAAAATTTGCAAGAATAAGATTCAGGATAGACGGAAAACTGACCGAATATTCAAACACGGCGCCTACCGCAAAATCGAATATTATATCCCGCATAAAAATTATGTCGAAACTGGACATAA
>JAJXXD010000177.1 GCA_021781285.1 bacterium
CGCGGAAGCGTTAAGCGGAACGCCAATCACGGGAAGAATAGTCATCGCCGCAATAACGCCGGGAAGATGGGCGCTCATGCCGGCGGCGGCGATTATTACTTTTGCGCCTTTTTTTTCCGCCGATTCGACGAGTTCGGTAGTTCTTTTTAAAGTTCTGTGGGCGGACGAAATATGCAGTTCATAAGAAATTCCAAATTTTTTAAGCATTTGAACGGCGCCGTCTATATCGCCCAAATCGTTTTTAGAACCTGTTAAGATTAAAACGTCCATAAAATTAATCTCCTGTTGTTTATTAATCGTATAAATTGAATATCGACAATTTTTTCAGCGTTTCCTCGGGAACGTCTTTTTTTGCCGTTACGACAGACTTTTGCAGAGAGAAGCCGCAGGAGCACAAGTTCCCGCCGTTTTTTTCCGCACCGCACTCATTGTGTGCGAAATCGATTTTCATTATAGACTCTTTAATGATATTTTTTGCTTTCTCGGCATTTTCCAGAAGAATCTTAATAATCATATCGGCGTTGACGTTGTCTTCTTCCTCGTGCCAGCAGTCGTAATCCGTCGCCATAGCTATCGTGGCGTAGCACAGTTCAGCTTCCCTTGCGAGTTTGGCCTCGGTGGCGTTAGTCATGCCGATTACGTCGAAGCCGTTATTCTTATAAAAAAGAGACTCCGCTTTAGTAGAAAACTGGGGGCCTTCTATGCACAAGTAAGAGCCGCCTTTATGGTAGGGAATATCAAGCGATTTACACGAATCCACGACTATTTTGCGCAGATAAGGGCAGACCGGCTCCGCCATTGAAACATGGGCTACAAGGCCGTTTCCGAAAAAAGTGCTTTTTCTGTTTTTGGTAAAATCGAAAAACTGGTCAACTATAACCATATCCCCGGGCTTAATCTCTTTTTTGAGGCTTCCTACGGCGCTGACCGAAATTACTTTTTTGACCCCGGAAACCTTCAATGCATAGATATTTGCGGCATAATTTATTTCGGACGGGACTATTTTGTGCCCTTTTCCGTGTCTGGGCAGAAAAACCAGCTTTCTGCCGTTTATTTCCCCGAATACGAGCTTATCGGATGGGTTTCCAAACGGCGTATTTACCGATTTCTCGCTGACGTTTTTCAGCCCGTCCATTTGATATAACCCGCTGCCCCCTATTATTCCCAGAATATCCGATTTTTTTTCCATACGATTTCTCCTATTTAGTTTATCCTTTATTTTTCATCGAACATATCAGCCTTTTTTTAACGTTATTATCTCCTTCGCGGATTATTTCCATATCTTTTTTTCCTATTTTTATTATAGTGGATGAGCCTCCGGCAAGTTCACCGGCGTTTACCGCTAAAATATTTGTACCGGACAGACCGCTTAAAAATTTTTCGTTTAATTCGTTAAAATCCGAAAAACTTTCTTTGCCGGAAGTATTTGCGCTTGTGGATATCAGAGGGAAATCGATTTCTTCAAAGAGTCTCGATGCAAAAGGGTGCGGAGAAATTCTTGCGCCGACCGATCCGGAACCGGCGGCAAATAAATAATTTTCGGCATGTTTTTTCGATTTTAAATTAAAAATAATCGTAAGGGGTCCGGGCCAAAATTTCGATATTACGTCTTCTTCCCGCCTGCCCACCGCAGCGATATTTACCAGCATATTCAAATCTTTAACTAATACGGGAAGCGGTTTATTGAAATTCCGCCCCTTTAAATCGTAAATTTTTTGTACGGCGCGGTTGTTTAAGGCATTTCCGCCTACGGCGTAAGAAGTTTCCGTCGGATAGATTATAATACCGGAGGTTTGCAAATGGTTTTTGATATCCTTATAATCCTTATCGCTTAAAGCGTCGAAATCGTAAATTTTTATCATTTTTATCTATTTTTTATTTTTCCGGCGTTTCTTTGTGCGACGAAACTATAACGTAAACTCCACAGAGCGTGATAAATATTCCAAACCATCTCATAAGGGGAACCGATTCTCCGAGCGTTAAAGCGGCAAGTATGACGGTTATAATTATGCCGATGCTAACAAACGGATATGCGACGGACAGGTCTATTTTTGATAATACCTTTATCCAGAAAAACATCGATATTAAATATAGAACTATTCCGGCTGCGACAAATTTATCCGTAAAAATAATAAATAAAATTTTTATAATATTAATAGAAACGATATGCTTATGATATCCGGCGGTTTTTTTTAAATTAATCATGCCGTATTTCATCAGCAGTTGGGCAAAAACGCCCATAAAAATACTTACCGAGAGATTTATTAGCACCTGCGGTTTTAATTTATGGGCGGACATAAATTTTTCCTATATCTTTTCTGCAGTATTTATTTTCAAAATTAATTTTTTCTGCGATATCATAGACTATATCGGCTATTTCAGCCCCTTTTCCTTTTGCGCAGATATTTAAAACCCTGCCGCCGTCCGTGAAATATTTTTCGTTTATTTTTTTTGTTCCGGCGTGGAAAATTTCATATTCCGCGGTTTCCGTCCGTCCGGAATTTTGGAGTCCGTTCAACGAAATTTCTAATCCGGTTTTGTAATCCTTAGGATATCCGCCGGAAGCAAGAACGAGGCATATTGATTTATTATCGTCGAAAATTAATTTATAGTCTTTTAAATTTTCGTTTATTACGCTTAAAAACAAATCTATTATATCGGATTCGAGCCTTATAAGTATGGCCTGCGTTTCCGGGTCTCCGAACCTTACGTTGAATTCGAGAACGTAAATTTCATCGCCTTTAATCATAAGACCGGCATAAAGTATTCCTTTATATTTTATTCCCTCTTTTTTAAGCCCTTCTAAAGCCGGTTCTATAACCGTTTTATTTATTTTATTTACAAGGTTTTCTGAAACATAAGGATTTGGCGTAACGGCGCCCATGCCGCCGGTATTTTCTCCGGCGTCCCCATCCCCGATTTTTTTGTAATCCATGCTTGTGATTAACGGCTTATAGGAAGCTCCGTCCGAGACTATCATATAAGACAGTTCAAATCCTTCGATGTAATCTTCTATTACGACGGTTTCCCCGCTTTTTCCGAATATTTTTCCGTTAAAAATGGAATCCAGTATCTTTTTTGATTCTTCCGCATTTTCGGAGATAAAAACCCCTTTTCCGGCGGCAAGTCCGCTTGCCTTAATGACTAATGGATGTTTTTTTTGTTTAACGAAGTTTTCGGCGTCTTGAAAATTTATGAACGATTCGTATCCGGCAGTTTTGATATTATATTTTCTGAGAAAATCTTTAGCGAATTTTTTTGACGACTCTAAGAGAGACGCTTTTTTATCCGGTCCGAATATTTGTAATCCTGCCGCCGTAAATTCATCGGCTATGCCCAGAGACAGGGGAATTTCAGGTCCTACTACGGTTAAATCTATTTTGTTTTCAAGGGCGAAAGAAAGAAGCCCCTTTATATCGTCCTGCTTAATGGGAACGTTTACCGCAATTTCCGCCGTTCCCCCGTTTCCGGGAGCGCAGTATATTTCGGTCTCTTTTTTTGATTTTTTGATAGCGGAGACTATGGCGTTTTCCCTGCCGCCGGAGCCTATGACCAATATTTTCATATATTTATTTTTAATTTTTTTAATGTTTAAAATGTCTGATATTTGTAAAAATCATAGGGATATTTAATTTATTTGCCGCCTCTATGACTTCGTCGTCCCTTATGGACCCTCCCGGCTGTATTATACCGTTTACGCCTATTTCAGCCGCGTATTCCACGGAATCTTTAAAAGGGAAAAAGCCGTCGGACGCCATAACAAAACCTTTTATCTCCCCGTAAGCATTTTTCATTTTTTCGCGGGCAAAGACGGCGCTGTCTATTCTCGACATCTGTCCCGCCCCTATGCCTGCGGTCACCCCGTTTTTTGCATATACTATAGCGTTTGATTTGACGTGTTTGGCGATTTTCCAAGCAAATATAAGGTCGTTTAAAACCGGTTCCGGCATTTCAATGTTTGTGACGGTTTTGAAATTGGACGTAATGTCGGGGATGTCGTCTTTTTCCTGAACGAGGATTCCGCCGGAAGCGCTCCTGAAAGACAGTCGTTCGTTGTTCAGGCGCATAAAATCATCATTATAGCGTATTATTATCGTGTTTTTTTTGGATTCTAATATTTTTAGCGCTTCTTTAGAATATTCAGGGGCTATAATTATTTCAACGAAAAAAGGTTTAATTTCGGCGGCGGTTTCTTTGTCTAATTTCTTATTAAAGCCTATTATCCCGCCGTAAGAAGATATTTCGTCCGTTTTTCTGGCTTTCAGAAAGGCGTCCTTCAAGGAAATATCGCTGAGCGCCGCGCCGCAGGGGTTTGTATGTTTGATTATCGCGGAAAAAAAACCGTTTGTTTGATTTTTGTAAAAATCTTTAATGATGCCGAGAGTTGAATCTATATCCAATAAATTGTTATACGATATATCTTTTCCTGAAAGTTTTTCGAAAGGCGAAGATGCGCCCGTTCCGTAAAAAGCCGCTTTTTGGTGCGGGTTTTCCCCGTATCTTAGATTGAATGACTTTTTGAGGTTAAAATTCAACCCTTTTCCGGTTTCGCTTCTATAAAAAGCGGCGTCTATAGCCGAACCGGCGTTTTTATCCGGATTTAAAAAGTCTGCTATCATTCCGTCGTATTCCGCGGTAAGTTTAAAGGTTTCATATGCGTAAATTTTTTTAACTTCAACCGGAATTTCCTGCTTATTTTTAAGAAATAAAATTATATCTTCATAAAAGGACGGGTCTATGACTACGGTTACGTCTTTAAAATTTTTCGCCGCCGCTCTTAGCAGCGACACGCCGCCTATATCGATAAATTCAAGTTTTTCGTCGAAAGTTATATCTTTGTCCCTCATTTCTTTAAAAGGATAAAGATTTACTATGACGAAATCTATAGGGGTTATGTCGTTTCTTATTAAATCGTCTCTATGATTTTCATTGCCGCGTATAGACAAAATTCCGCCGAAAATAGCCGGATGTAATGTTTTTACCCTTCCGTCCAATATTTCGGGGAAGCCGGTTATTTCGTCTATTTTTTTTAATTTTGTAATACCGGCAGACTTTAAAAATTTATATGTATTGCCTGTCGCTATTACGGTATATCCGGCAATTTCCAGATGCGTCGCCAGTTCCGTTACCCCTTTTTTATCGTAAACGGATATAAGGGCATATCTTGTTTTGTGCATAATTATAAATTTCCTTTTTAATTTAATTTGATTTTAAAATATTATCTATAGTAAAATGTATGTAAAATTTATTATATTCTACTAATTTTAAATATTTATTTCAATACCTTAAGATTTAATAAAATTTGAATAATAGGAGAGGTAAGATTAAATGAAAAAAATAAAACTTATAGCTCTTGCGCTGATTTTATTCGGCGCAATAAATTTTTTAAGCGGGTGCGCCCTTATGCTCGTCGGCGGACTTGCAGGCACTACCGGTTATCTTGCCGCAAAACAGGGTTACGGCGTCCAGTCTCCCGTAACCAAGAAATAACGATTAAAATAATTAAACGGAGGGCGGAATGGCGGTTACGGTTATAGGTTCTATCGCAATAGATAATATAGAAACTCCTTTTGATAAAACGGGAGATATTCTGGGAGGTTCGGCAACTTATTTTTCGCTGGCGGCGTCGTTTCTGACGGACGTAAAAATCATAGGCACGGTGGGAAACGATTTTGACAGGAAGCATTTAAACGTTTTTAAGGACAGGTCGATAGACGTCAAGGGGATAAAGACGGAAGAAGGGAAAACTTTCAGGTGGAAAGGCAGATACGGATACGATATGTCCGACCCTGAAACTCTTATGACCGAGCTCGGGGTATTTTCTTTTTTTAAGCCGGTAGTCCCCCATAGTTCAAAAAACGATATGCTTTTTCTTGCCAATATAGACCCCGATATTCAGTTTGACGCATTAAAACAGATGGGCGCTCCAAGGCTCACCGCTCTCGATACTATGAATTTCTGGATAGAAGGGAAAAAGGAAAAACTTATGAAAGTTATTGAACTGACCGATATATTTATTATAAACGAATCCGAGGCAAGACTTTTGACGGGGGAGTCCTCTATTTTTTTATGCGCCAAAGCCATTCTCAAATCAGGCGCCAAAATATTAATTTTAAAAAGAGGCGCTTACGGAGCTACGATGTTTTTTGAAAACAAATTCTTTATGGTTCCTGCTTATCCGTTAGAGAACGTAATAGACCCTACCGGCGCGGGGGATTCTTTTGCCGGCGGATTTTTAGGATATATCGACAATACCGGCGATATGACGTTCGAAAATCTTAAAAAAGCTCTTGTATTCGGAAATATTATGGCGTCTTTTGCCGTCGAAGGTTTTTCGGTAAACAGGTTTCTGTCTATAAACAACGACGAAATTAAAGGCAGGTTTAAAAAATTCAGGGAAATGACTTATTTTGAGGAGCTCTCAGAATAGCTTAGCTTATACTTATAAATTATAAAATATGAGGGAAACAATTAAAACCTTAAAGTTTATCGGCTTATTTTTTCTTATAACCGTTGTTTTTGCGGCATTATCTGGTTGCGGTCTGTCGCAGGTTCCTAAAAAGAATAGGCTTAAATCCAACCTATACTACAGGCTCGGCGTCGGTTTTTACCAGAACGGAAATTTCATAAAAGCGATGCAGGAGTTTATCAAAGCGAAGACCTTAAATCCGTATTCGGCAAAAAATTACAATGCGATAGGAATGGTTTATATGGAAACCGCCAGAGAAGGCAAAGCCGTAAAAAATTTCAAGAAAGCGGTAATGATTAATCCGCAATTCTCCGACGCCTATTACAATTTAGCTATCATTTACATAAAAAGAAAAAATTACCCGCCCGCAAAAATATATCTGAAAAAGGCATTGAAGAATCCTTTCTACAACAGGCCGTACCAAAGCTATACACAGCTGGCAAAAATATATTTTGCGGAAAATAAGCCGGAAAAAGCAAAAAAAATATTAACCATATCCAGACTTCTTAATAAGAAATATTTTTTAACGTATTATTATCTCGGCAAGTATTACCTTATTAAAGGAAATTTAAACAAAAGTCTGCATAACTTTAAAGAAGTTATAAAACTCGATATGTTTTTTACGCCCGCGAAATATTATGAGGGAGTGATATATTTTAACCGAAAAAGATATAATAAAGCTAAAAAAATATTTTCTTCCGTATATGAACAGAATAAAATGAACAAATATGGAACGAAGTCTTTAAATTATCTGAAGAAAATAATGCTATATTCAAAATAGGGCATATTTTATGGATAGCGAAACGCCGGAAACGGTTGGAGAATATCTCAGAACCAGCAGGGAATCTATAGGGCTTACCGTTGATGAAGTTTCCCTCATTACAAAAATCAGAGCCCAGTATATCGAATCTATTGAAAACGGCGACTTTTCCATGTTTTCTTCGCCTCAACTGCTTAAGGGTTACGTAAAACTTCTTGCAAAAACGGTCAAAGCGGACGATACAAAGGCTGCCGCCCTGCTGGAATCCGAGGCGGGTGAAAATTTTAAGGGCAAGCATATAGAAGATATAGTAGGAAAAAGATTTAAAGAAGAAATACGAAAGTCCGAGGATTTTAAAAAAAGAATTTTAGCCATAGTTTTTGCGGGCATCCTTGTTGTAATCTTATCGTATGCAATAATTAAGGTTTACAAATATATTAAAACCGCTCCGAGAATCCATATAGCGCTGCCGTTTCAATCGCCGTTTCAATCGCCGGTTAAATCTTTAGTTTCGGAGGGGCGTCCGTCCGTAAACGGCAAGCCCGTAAAAATCCCCAAAACTAATTATGCCGCAGTTTTAAAAGGACAGGTAATTAAAAGAACATGGGTCGCCGTTAAAATAGACGGCGGAAGCACCGTGACTTCTATGCTTTATGCGGGAGACAAGGAAGTCTGGAAAGCAAAAGAAAGATTAAGGATTAAGATAGGTAATGCCGGAGGCATTATTTTAAATTATAACGGAAAAGATATCGGAAAGCCCGGCACCGAAAAACAGGTAGTAACGCTAAACTTTCCGTCCAAGCATAACAATAGCGGCAAACAGCCGGGTAATACAGTTAATAAATAAATCGGGATTTAAATTTTCTTCTTGTTTTTGATGCGGTATCCTATTTTATCGAAAATTAACGATACGGCGAATAGCAGTAATGCTATGGCAGGCATAATTAAGGCTAAATCATCGTCTTCTATGTTTATTTTTAAGCCCTGAGAACCCCAGTATATTCCAAAACTAAGAAGCAGCACCGCCGCTATTCCTTTAATCCAGTGCGAAGGTATTTTTTTGAAATATTTTCTTAAATAAATCGACAGCATTAAAATAATAAGGGAACTGACGATAAGAGCGGAAATTACGGAAAGCCACTGGTTCTCGGTAATAGCAAGCGGAACGGCCACTACCGCTACTTCGAAAGCTTCTATTATTACGGCGTTTAAAGCGACGATGAAATGCCTGAATGAACATTTTTGATGTTTTATGACGGCCGTTTCCGCCTTTTTGAAAAGCGGTTTTTCGCCTATTTTTTGTGAAAAAGGCGTAAGATAAAATATAAAACTGATTAGTTTATAAGAGAAGTAAATGCCTACAGACAGGAGTATAAAGGCTATTATTAATTTTACCGTTAATATGGGAACGGTTTTAATCAGAGCTATGCCGCCCGTAAAAAGAATTATAAGAGTGCCGATGAATCCTATTAAACCTCCGGCTAAGGCGCTGGAGAGCCCCACATCTTCTCCGACCACGAAAACTATTGCGGCAACCTCGCTGAGTTCGACTATCGCAACCGAAAATACGGCTATAAATATAAGTATGCTGAAATTCATACGCTGTATTATATCAGATAGCAATCAGGAAAGACAATATAAAACAGACCTTCTTTTTTCTATTGACTTTTTGACAGCGAAGTAATAAGCTAAAATAAGATTTAAAGAAGATATATAACACTATTCTATTTAATCTATTTAACGAGGAGGCAACATTATGGCAGTAACCCCTAACAAAACACTTGACGCAAGCGGTTTATCGTGTCCCTTGCCTATAGTTAAGACAAAAAAAGAAATCGACACGATGACTTCAGGACAGGTTCTGGAGGTAATTTCAACCGACCCCGGTTCTAAAAACGATATGACGGCTTGGTGCAACAGGACGGGAAATAAGCTTCTGGATTCTTCGGAAGAGGGCGGAAAGTTTAAATTTTATGTCCAGAAATCATAATCCGCGTAATCTTGGATAGTAAGAAAATAAATTTTGGGGCATACAGACCGCATTAATTATATTAAGATTAAGGGGACGGATTTTTATCCGCCCCTTGCCGAAAAATGAACGCCGACAATAATGAAAAGGAAATTTATTTATATATCTGCCTTAATTATCTTTTTTATTATTTTACCTCAATTATTAAATTCAGACGTCTGTTTCGGATTGAAAAATCCGTTTATATCGCCTTTTAAGGTAAAACAATATAAGAATTTTAGCGAAAATCCTTTGAACGGTCTTAACCTTCAGGCTATCGTGAGCGGTTCCGACCCGGATAAAAACATTGCGATTATTAACGGTAACCCTTATTACGCCGGTTCTAAGATTATGGAAAAAACCGTCGTGGGAATTACACGGCAAGCCGTAATAATTAAACTTAAAAATGGAAAAATAGTTAAACTTATACTCTCCAAATTTGAAGGATTTAAAAAATAATAAACAATAAACTTATGATTTTTAAGTCCAGATATTCCGCTATTTTTTATATTTCCCCGCTGTTGTTTATCCTTATTTCTTTTTTTATTTTTTTTGGTCAAACCGAAAACGCCCGTGCTTTTAAAGCGCGAATAAGCGGCGCTTCCTCCTCCTCCGGTTCTTCGGATTTCGGTTTTATAGGCGGGATTAAACTGCCGGACAAAAAAATTACTATCGAAGGAAACGATATCCCGCTCAGACCTTTAATAATAGGAATATGCCATGAATTCAGGCTGAACTATGTTTTAAGCAGTTCGGTAAACGGAAGCGCGACTCTGCACATAAGAAACATACCTCTGCCGAATGCTCTATTGATTATTTTAAGAGCCGGAAATTTGGGCTACAGCGTGAACAACGGGATTCTGCTAATAGGCCCCCGTTCATCGCTTAAAAACAGTTATATATATTACAAGATAAATCTAAAATACATTCAGGCTAAAAACGTTCTTACGGATTTGACGCCTGTTTTGCCGACGGGGGCAAAGGCTTACGCCTCTCCCCACGGCAATTCGATATTCGTTTACGATATTCCTTCAAACATAAAAAAAATTAAAAATATTATTAAAAAAATAGACGTAAAAAAAAGAGTCGTCCTTTTAAACGCAAGGATAGTCGATGTAACGGATAATTTTGTCAGAAATCTTGGCATAGCATGGTCTTTTTCGCCCAATAATAACAACACTATAATATCTACCTCTACTTTTCCTACCGGCTTTAGCGGGGCTACCACGTCAACCGCAGGCTCAAATACCCTGAACTTAAGCGTCGGAACGGCATGGCAGAATTTTGGAATACTTTCCGCCCAGCTCTCTTTAGGACAGCAGTTAGGCTGGGACAAGGTTATAGCATCCCCGAGCGTTTCGGTTATAAGCGGTCAGGCGGCAACCATAAATTCAGGGGTTACATTATATTATGTCGCATATACGGCATCAGGCGGCTCTTCATCTTCAACGCCTTCAAGCGGAACCGGAACGGCGTCCGGAGGCACTACCGTCATAACGCAGGAACCGGTCACGTCGTCTCTTCAGACTATTACGCTGGGACTTACGCTGACAGTTACTCCTATCGTCGAAAGCAAAAACTCCATTATGCTGAATATAAACGTTACAAATTCACAGCCCGATTTTGGACAGGAAGTTAACGGATTTCCTTCGGTGAATAACAAAAGCGTTTCGACCACGGTTATGGTTAAAAACAATTCTACTTTAGTTATCGGAGGCATTTTATATACCGATAAATCTCATTCCAATAACGGAATTCCTATTTTATCGACCCTGCCGGTAATAGGCTATCTTTTTTCGTCAAGGCAGAGAAGCGTTTCCAAAGAGCAGTTAATGGTGTTTATTTCTCCAAAAATAGTAAATTAGCGGATTAAACAAAATAAACTTAAATGAGCGTTAAAAAAAAAGAACAAAATGGGAAAAGCGTAAAAGAAGAAGGCAGAATGGCCTTTTTAGAGCATTTTTCGGAATTAAGAAAGAGGATATTTTATATATTTATAGCGCTCGTCGTATGTATGGGTTTTTCGTGGCGGCTTTCCTATAAAGCGATAAATCTTATAGAAACCCCGTTGGAAAAGCCGACATATATTACTTATTTTTCCGGATACGCAAAAAATGTTATAAAAGAAGAAGCCCCCTCGGTTTATTATGCGTTCGGTCTCAACAAAACCCCGAAAAAATTCGTAAAGCACATTCTGCATTACTCAAAGCCCTTAGAGCCGTTTTTTATGCAGGTAAAAGTATCCCTTATTCTCGGGTTTATGTTCGCCCTTCCATTCATATTATTTCAGTTCTGGCAGTTTATAAAACCCGGTCTTTTAAAAAAAGAAAGGATGTATTTACTGCCATTTTTGTTTTTCGGGACGCTGTTTTTTGTTTCGGGCGTAATTTTTATGGTTTTTTACATATGGCCCGCCGTTATTAATTTTTCTTTGAGTTATCAGAGTCCGAATCTGTCGCCCCTGATAAATTTGACTCATTATATTGATTTCGCGCTCAGGCTCGGACTCATATTCGGTTTGATATTCGAACTGCCGTTAGTGTCGGCTCTTTTTTCGTTTGCAGGCATATTAAAGCCGGGGTTTTTAAAGAAATATAGAAAGTATGCCCTGATAATAAGCCTTATCATTGCCGCTTTTCATGCCGATATAGTCACCATGTTTTTTATAGCGGTGCCGCTTTATTCGATGTATGAGATAAGTATTTTTATATCTTCTCTGATATGGAAATTTAAAAAGAAACCGCCCGCCGCCGTCGCAGCAGTTAATAACTAGCCGTTCATAGAAAAGACGAACCCTTTTATATCGGCTTTAATATCCGGAAACGATTTTTTGCTTGCTTTAATAGAAACATAGTTTATCGTAAAAATTCTTTTCATAGAGTTTATATTTTTAATAAATTCTATCGTTTTATTAAAGCCCCCCGTTATAGAAATACTTACCGGCAGAGCCATCACCCCTCCATACTTGACCGGTTTTCCGAAATTTATATTTTCTATGGCAAAATTATCGGCAGGTTTATTCAGGGCGATATTTTTAATTAAATTTGCAACCATAAACGTCTT
>JAJXXD010000078.1 GCA_021781285.1 bacterium
CCCAAAAATCTTTTTACGGCGCAGACTTTTCCGGTGATGACCAATCTTCTTATAAGCGTGCTGGAAACAATATCGTTGTCTATTACTACGGGTTCAATTACCGCAAGCTCAAAACCAAACTCCTTGGAAAGCTTTTCTAACAAAGCTATATTGCCCGACTTATTCGCCCCGAATCCAAAATCATGCCCTACTATAATTTTAAGCGGATTCAATTTTTTTACTATAATGTTTTTAACAAAATCTTCAGGCTCCATATTTGCGAACTCCGGCGTAAAAGTTATATAAATCAGATAATCTACCCCCGTTTCTTCTATAAGCTCTATCTTTTTTTCGAATGTCGTAATAAGATTAATTTTAGTTTCGGGATGGATAACTTTTAACGGATGCGGATAAAATGTGAGCACGACGGATGCCGAATTTAACTCCAAAGCCGAATCTTTCGTCATTTCCATCAGCCTTCTGTGTCCCAGATGTATTCCGTCAAAACTGCCTATGGTAATTACGGAATTTTTAAAATTAACGCCGGTTTGATTTATTTCCAATACTTCCAATTTTTTCAACTCCTCCACGTTATTTTTATAATATTTTTATTTCAATAATAAAATGAAAATATATATCAATCCTAAAACCCAGCCTGCTATCCCCATAACTAAAATATAAAAATGCGAAAACTCGCTTCCAATAAGTATGAGAATGCCGGAAGATACTATTACCGACGAAATTAAAAATCCGTTGGTAAGCCTTTTGCTTGATCTTTGCATTTCTTCTATTAATCCGTCTAAACCTTTATGGATAAAATCGATCGAAAAATTATCTTCCGCCATTTTTTTCAGTATTTTTTCGGCTCTTTTAGGAAATCCTCCTATTAAATCCTTATAGCTTTTTAACTTGTCAATCAATGATTCTTTAATATCTTTTACCTTCTCCTTTTTATCTACCAATGCGTCTAAGTCGAAAAACGCGAGTCCGGAACCGACAAAAGAGAATTCGGGATCAAGCGTTTTCGCGATAGATTCTATCGGCAGCAGAGCTTTAAACAACAAAGAGAGTTCCGGCGGAATGACTAATTTATTTTTCTGGCCTATTTTTAATGTTTCCAGCAGGATTTCCGTACTGTAAATGTCCTTGAAAGGCTTATTGTAAAAACTTTCTATAAACTCCATGAGTTCGAATTTAAAAGACTGCTCTTCCTTATCCGTTAAATCGCCCATGCATATTTCTATAAACATCAATGCCGCTTCTTCATAGTTGCCGTTGAAGAATTCCATAAAATACTTCAGAATTTTTTTTCTTAAATCTTTCGTAAGTATTCCTACCGAGCCGAAATCGATTATCCCGATTTTCTCCTGATTTATAACGAAAACATTGCCCGGATGCGGGTCGGCGTTAAAATATCCTACTATAAATATCTGTTTGAAAAAATGATTCAGAAATATTTTAAGAATAACGTTATTATCGAAGCCTCTTTTAGACAGTTCGGCTAAATCGTTTACTTTTACGCCTTCTATGAAATCCTCTACTAAAAATCCTTTAGCGGAATACTGCCAGTAAATTTTCGGTATTTCGACGGTATCTTTGTCTAAATTGGACCTTCTTATTTTTTCGGTATATCCGGCTTCCGCCATAAAATCAAGCTCGGATATGATGCTTTTGCTGAATTCCCTGAACAAATCTTCCGCATTGTCGATATAAAGCAGCTCCTTAACGGCGTCTTTTACGATATTTACGATAAAATATAAAACGTCTATGTCATTTCTGATTATTTTATCTACGTTTCTTTTTTTGATTTTTACCGCGACCGCCGTTCCGTCTTTTAGAACCGCCTTATGGACCTGGGCTATGGAAGCCGAAGCGACGGGTATTTCGTCAAACGACGCAAAAACGTCTTCTAAATTCTGTCCTGTTTCAGTTATGAATATTTTCTTAATTTCTTCTGTCGTATTGAAATCAATCAGCGCATTATCTTGAAGTTTTCTTAGTTCGACGACATATTTTAAAGGCAGGGTTCTGATCTCCTGAGAAAATATCTGTCCGAGCTTGATAAATGTGGGACCGAGCTCTTCCAAGGCATATCTCAGCCTGATTTCCGGCGGAACGTTTTGATAGTCGTCAACCGGGTAGGTAGCCTTAAGATATTTTTTGAATATAAAAAACTTGGAAAGCCCCACATTGGTGATAATCTGGTAAAAACCGTGCTTTGCAAATATGGAAGCCACCTTTCTGATCCGTCTGACGGCTCTTACAAATCTTATTATGTCGCCTATTTTCATAATTTATCAATCCTTCGAAAATTTAATAAATCTAAGGTCTATCTCGCGTTTAAGAAGGTCTATGGAATAAACGCTTACGTCGATTCCGTCCCCCATTTTAAATATCTTTCTTGTATGCCTGCCCTTAAGTATTTTAGAAGCGTCGCTGTATTCGTAATAATCGTCCGCTATCGTCGAAACATGGACAAAACCTTGAATAAAAAATCCTTTAATATCTACAAAAAAACCGAAGTTTACGACATTTGTAATAAACCCCTCATAAACAGCCTGCGAATTTTTTTTCAAAAATTGCATCTTCTTAAAATCTACATATTCTCTTTCGGCATCGGCAGAAAGCTTTTCTCTTCTGGAAATAGCGTTTGACGCAGACTTTAGATATTCGACATTAAGCCATTCCGGTATCTTTTTAATATCGCCTGCAATATGTCCGTTTACCGCCTCTATTCTGCCGCCGTCATCCTCGTAAAGAATAAAAGCGAGTATTCTGTGCACCAATAAATCCGCATATCTCCTGATTGGAGAAGTAAAATGGGTATAAGACCTCAGTGCAAGCCCAAAGTGGTGAATATTAACAGGGGAATAGACGGCAATTCTCATCGACCTCAAAAAAGCCTGCTCCAAAAAAGATGCCAGCGGGGTTTCCTTCAGCTTGTTCAACATTTTCTGATAATCTAACGGATTTTCGAGAGAACCGTGAGTAAGAGGTATTTTAAAAAATTTTAATATTTTAAAAAATTCTCTGACTTTCTCTTCGTCCGGCCTCTCATGCACCCTGTAAACCGAAGGAACTTTTTTGGCTTCTATAAATTCGGCTACGGCGCAGTTTGCCGTTATCATAAAATCTTCGATTAAATTATGCGCAAAATTTCTCGGTTCGGGAATAACGTTAACGGGTTCGTTGTTTTCATCGAGCTCCACTTTGCTTTTAATCGGGTCAAAATCCAAACTTCCGTTTTTAGTTCTTTTATCCCTTAAAGTTTTTGCAAGCCTTTTCATATCGAGGAGCATATCTTTTACGGGAGAAAGTTTTTTATCCAGCGAATCGAAAAGCTCCCTGTTTTCGACCCCGTTTATTTTATGCCCGGAGAGAGCGTCTTTAGCCTCCAACGCCGTCAGATAATTATACACCTCGTTATAAGTCAGCCTTCCGAAAGTCTTTATCAATCCTCTGTATATTTTTTGATTTTCCGTTTTGCCGGACAAAACGTCTATGTCCATTTCGCAAACCATTACAAAGCGCTTTTTCTCCGGAAGAAGACTGCATAGTCCGTTTGACAGTTTTTCGGGAAGCATTGGATAAACGCTGCCGGGAAAATATGTAGAATTACCCCTTTTAAAAGCTTCGGCGTCTATGCGGCTTCCGTATCTTACGAAATAAGAAACATCGGCTATGGCAACGTAAAGTTTGGCGGTATTTGTTTTTTTGGACACCTTTAAATAAACGGCGTCGTCAAAATCTTTTGCATCCTCCCCGTCTATGGTGACAAAAGGCATAGCCGTTAAATCGCGTCTTCCTTTTTCTATATTTTTTTCTTCAAAATCGGAAGAAAATTCATCGAGTTCCCTTACTGCTTCTTCGGCAAAAGACTTATAGATATTATATTTATTAAGAACAATTTCTTCTTCGGCGTCTTTAGATTCTATGTCCCCCAATATCCCGTCTATATCAACCATTCTGGAAGATAAATCTTCCGTTTCCGGCAAAACGGCGTTTACTATAACTCCGTTTTTTAATTTTCCCTTATCTTTAAACTTATGCATATCGAAATAAAATAAATCGTCAAACTCCGGAGAAATAGGGGCCAGAATTGCAATATTTTTTTCAACCTTGATTACGGCTTTAATATTCTTTAAATTTCTTTTTATTATCCTTATTACTCTGCCTCTTCTGTCTTTTGATGCGGCTGACCGCTGTTTTTTCTTTAAATAATATGGACTGTCCGGTATAATCTGCAGTATGACGTTATCCTGCGGAATCGCTCCGGCAATATCGGAGCCTTTGACGAAAATATCTTTTTCTCCGCCGGCATCGTCGCTTACAAACGCATAATTACGCTTTTTAACTATTACCGTTCCGTGTATCAGGTTTAATTTTTGCGGAAAGACGTACTTTTCCCCTTTAGTAAATATTAAATCGCCGGCGGCTACCATCGAATCCAGAATTTTTTTGGCGGCGGAAAGATTTTTTGCGGAAGTTATCTCTAATCCGTGTTTGATATCGGCAAAAGAAAGCGGAATATCGGACTTTTGAGAAAACAGATAAACGATATTTTCCTTTGTTATTATTTTCATTTACTTTTTTATGCCAATTATTTCAAAATATGCTAAAATAAAAAATCAATATATTATAAATATATATAATAATAACACTTAGCAAATATTTTTTCATTATAAAAGATAAAATATCGCGATTAAAGCCGGAATGGCGGAACTGGTAGACGCGCACGGTTCAGGGCCGTGTAAGATTACTCTTGTGGGGGTTCGATTCCCCCTTCCGGCACCAGTTATATCTGTTAAATATACGCTTAAATCAAATTAATTCTTAATGTATAAATTTATGGAGAATTTATGACAAAGCCGTTAAAAAAAATTTATTTGCCGGTTATCGCGTTTCTTTTATCGGGATTGTTAAATTTAGCGTGGGTAAATTCTAACGGCAATATATGTTATGCTTTAGGAGTCGCGTCTTCAAAAATTTTGCTGGATTACACCCATGAAACAATTACTAAAAATTATGAAGACGTTATGTCCGAACACGAAATAATAAAAATAATAAATAAAAAAGGTATTAAGAAATATTCATCCTTAACTTTTCCTTTTTCTAAAAAAAACCAGAAACTCAAAGTATATTTTATTAAAATAATCCAGCCTAACGGAAATATTATACATATTAATCCGAACCTGCTAAAAACCGTAACGGCGCCGTTTAATCCGGAAGCCCCTATTTTTTCCAATCAATTATTAAAAACAATACAGCTTCCCGGTCTGATTAAAGGTTCGATAATCGATTATAAATATCGGACCGTCGTCATAAAGCCGTATATGAAAAATAACTTTTTCACGGAAGATTATTTCGGCGGACTTTCTCCTTTAAAAAAATCGGTTTATAAATTAACGATACCTAAGGGGTTATATTACCGATACGCCGGATACGGATTGAAAGAAAAACCGGAAATAATTAAAAACTCCTTGAATACGACCCTTATCTGGTCAATCTGGAACAGAAAAAAAATAACCCCCGAAGAAATGGGGCCGGGCGAATCTTTTATCGTTCCCCATGTTATGATTTCTTCGGTAAAATCATGGAACAAGGTTGCTTTATGGTATGCGCATCTTACAAAAGACATAATAAAGCCGGGCGTGGAACTCAATAACTATATAGGCAGCCTGATTCATTCAAAAAAAACAAAATTAGAAAAGATAAAAGCTATATATAATTTTACCGCGAAAAAGATTAGATACGTCGGATATGAATTCGGGATAAACGGATATAAGCCGAGCAACGTAAATTCTATTTTTAAAAACAGGTTCGGAGACTGCAAAGACCATGCGACGCTTTTTTCGTCGATGCTAAAACAGATAGGGGTAAATGCTTATCCCGTCCTTATACCTACGACCGAAATTCCCGATATGAACCCGGATATTCCTACGCCTTTCGTTTTCGACCATGAAATAACGGCTATAAAGTTAAAATCCGGCAAATTTATGTTTGCCGATACCACGTCTAACGTTACGACTTTCGGCGACCTTCCTCCTATGGACCAGGGCAGAAACGTATTGATACTTGTTAACGGCAAAGGAATAACCGCAAAAACCCCTATATTCCCTCCGTCAAAAAACAGCATATCGGTAAAAGAATACGCTTCGGTTTCAAGCGGAGGAACCCTGAACGTTAAGTCGTCCCTCATATACTCCGGGGCATACGATATGTATAAAAGATATCTTTACTCGTCCACGTCTAAAAGAAAAAAAAAGGACGCCATCTTGAAAGACGTTATGTCTATAGTTCCGAATGCAAGACTTACCGGCTATTCTTTTAAAAACGGCAACAGCCTTACTAAACCTTACATAGAAAATTTTTCGTTCGCCGCAAAAAATTATTCAGGCAAAAACGGCAGTATAATTATTATAAGATTCCCTTTAAGAACAAGAACCGAACTGACAAAAATAACGGCTATGGATAAAAGAAAATACCCCCTAAAGTTCGGATATAATTTTTCGGAAAAAACCGCTGTTTATCTGAGTTTCCCTGAAAATTATAAAATAGTTTTTATTCCTAAAACCGTAAATATCAGAAACGCCGCAGGGTCTTTCGCCACAAGCTATTCGGTAAAAAACAATACCGCGGTTTTTCGGTCGTATTTTTCCGTAAACGGTTATAAAATAAAGCCAAGGGACTATACGGCGGCAAAAAAATTGTTTAACGGTGCAATAAAAGCTTTAAGCAATCAAATTATTATGTTTCATGAATAATAAAAATCTTTCCGTTCATAATAACTGGTTTAAAGAAATTTCCTCCCGAAAATCTTTGGAGATAGGCCTTGTTCAGGTTTATACGGGAAACGGAAAAGGGAAAACTACCGCCGCTCTCGGGCAGGCGCTGAGAGCAAGCGGGCATAATATAAAATCCTTAATAATCCAGTTTCTAAAGGGCGGCTCGTATTCCGGCGAAGTGAAAGCGGTGGAAAACTGCGCTCCGCTTATTAAAATTTATCAGGCCGGGAGCCCTTTTTTTATAAATAAGGATAAAATATCGGAAAAAGATATGGATTCCAACAGAAAAGGATTGGCGCTTGCCGAGGATGCCGCCTGTGGAGAAAACGACACGGGAATACTGGTGCTGGACGAAATTAACGTCGCAATAAATTTAGGCATAATTAAAACCGAAGAAATTATAAAATTGATAAAAAATAAGCGGCCGGATATAGAATTGATACTTACGGGCAGAAATGCTCCCCAAGAAATACTGGATATTGCCGATTTGGTTACGGAAATGAAAGAAATAAAACATTATTATAATAAAAATATTCCTTCCAGAACCGGAATAGAAAAATAATACGGCGGAAGATAAATATTAATTGATTTTTTATCCGATTGTATAATATAATAAGCTTTTCTTATTTTAAATTCCATAAATTAAATTAGTTTTATAAAAATACGGAGGCTGTTTTAATGAAAGTAAGCATAATCGGCGCAGGCAGGCTTGGAGCAACCCTTGCATATACACTTACTCTCAAGGATATCGTAAGAGAGGTTACGCTGATAGATATAAATCATAATCTATCTAGGGGCGAAATGCTCGACATTTCCCACGGGATATCGCTTACGGGTTATACGAGGGTTAAAACCGCCGATTACGACTCCGTCAAAAACGCCGACATTATAGTTATAACCGCGGGCATCCCGAGGAAACCGGGGGAATCGAGACTCGACCTGAATAAAAAAAACGTCCATATATTAAAAGATATAGTAAATAACATTACAAAATATAACAAGAATGCTATTCTTTTCGTGGTATCTAATCCTGTGGATATAATGACCTATGTGGCATACAAAGTTTCCGGCTTCGAAAGAAAAAAAGTCTTCGGCATGGGGACGATGCTCGATACTACGAGACTGCGTTCGGCGGTCGGCACATTTTTCGACTTAAATCCGAAAGACGTCGATATAATGTTTCTGGGCGAACACGGGGACAGCATGACGCCGGTTTTTTCGCTTGCAGGCATAAACAGCGTGCCGTTAAGCTCCATACCGGGATACGATAAGAAAAAGCTTGAAGAAATCGCCGAATATTCCAGAACCTGCGCGGCGGAAGTAATTGCCTTAAAAGGCGGAACGATATTCGCCCCCGCTGTCGTCATGGCGGAGATTATAGAATCTATGGTTAAAGACAGAAGGCAGATAATGCCGCTATCCGTTTATCTTGAGGACTATTACGGAATCAGCGGAATATATACGGGCGTTCCGGCTATTCTTTCGAAAGACGGCATAGAAACGGTAATCAAACCGCCGCTTAACGAAAAAGAAATAGAAGGGCTGAGGGGCTCGGCATCCGTGATACAAAATGCGATAAAGGACTTAAGGGACGGCGGGTTTATAGATTAGATTGAAAAAACCGGAAAATTATTATGCGCCCTGCTTGAACCTTCCGCTTGAAAGTACTCCGATTATGCGTGAAATTTTACCGCCGCTCTTTTCTTCGATAGAAGTTATACCGAACATCCCTGTATGCGTCTGCAGTCCGTAAATATTCAGATAAAGAACATAATCGTTCATAAGATTTAAACTTTTTGCAAAACTCCTTTCCAGCGAAAAAACCGAAATATCTACGCGCCCTTTATTTACCGACAAAGATTTTATGCCGGTCTCTCCGAACCTGTGAATCGACAAAAGATAAAGTATATATGAAACGTTAACCTGATTTTTGGCAACTTTTCTGAAAAATACGAGATTTGTTTTAATCTTCTTCAGCCTTGTTATATCGCTTTTCAATTGAAAATTTAAATTATTTAAAACTTTATCGTATTTATTTGAATAATTAATATAGGATATACATAAAAAAACGATAATCGACCATGACAGCGCAATTAAAAAGATGAAAACGCCCAGCTTAAAAAAAGGATTTAATTCAAAACCTTTTTTATTTCCGCCGCTTCCAAGAATTTTTTCTAAATCGGCATGAAAATCAGGTTCCTTAATATCAGCCATATAAATTATACCCCGCTGTGTTTTTTAAAAACATTTTTTACCTGATTAATTTATATCATATAATTTAATTTTTGTAAAATATGCAAAACCCGAAATTGTTTTCTTGAATTTTAATCTATTATATTGTAAAATTCTATCTGTCGTTTATATTTCTCTTGTAAGCATGGCGACATAATCCTGTTATAAGCCGAAGTGGTGGAATTGGTAGACGCACCGGACTCAAAATCCGGCGGGAGCAATCCCATGGGGGTTCGATTCCCCCCTTCGGCACCACGTGTTTTATAAGGTTCTCCATAGTACCCTTTTTCATATTTTCCTTTTGCCGGTTTAAAACTTAGCTCTCAGATACTGCTTCGGCCATTCTATATCTACGCCGAGTTTATGCGCCGCCATAAGAGGCCAATATGGATTTCTCAATAATTCCCTGCCCATCTCGACCATATCCGCCGTTCCGGAACTTAATATGAAATCGGCAAATTCAGGTTTAGTAATAAGTCCTACTCCAGAAACTGCAATACCCGCTTTTTCCCTTATCTCTTTTGCAAAACCGAGCTGATAGCCGTAGTATATATTCATTTTCGCGTTAGGCGCGATTCCCCCGGAAGAACAGTCTATCAAAGAAACACCGGCTTTTTTTAACATTCCGGCTAAAACAACGGCAGATTCGATGTCAAACCCTCCATCCACCCAATCTACCGCCGAAATCCTCACAAAAATAGGCTTATTTTTCGGCCAACCTGTTTCTTTTATCGCATCTATTATTTCCAGCAGCAGTCTTGCCCTGTTTTCAAGAGAGCCGCCGTACTTATCTTTTCTTTTGTTGGATAAAGGCGACAAAAACTCGTTTATCAAATATCCGTGTGCGGCGTGTATTTCTATAACGTCGAACCCTGCCTTATCGGCATTTTTTGCGCCGTTTGCAAAATCTTTTATAACCTTTTTAATATCGTTTTCGTCCATTTCCTTAGGAACCTGATAGCCGTCGTTAAACGGGATAGGACTCGGCGCAAGAACCTGCCATGCCCCTTCTTCCGGCTTTAAAGGATTATCTCCGAGCCACGGAGCGTTGGTCGAAGCTTTCCTTCCCGCATGCGCCAGCTGTATCCCCATTACCGATCCGCAGGATTTGCAAAATTCCACCACGGGCTTAAAAGCTTCAATCTGCTTTTCATTCCATATCCCTGCGTCGTAAGGACTTATTCTTCCTTCGGGACTGACGCCGGTAGCTTCGACTATAATAAGTCCTACCCCGCCGACCGCCCTAGCGCCTAAATGCGCCGTATGAAAAGCGCCTACTACGCCGTCAACCGCCGAATACATACACATAGGCGCCATCATTATTCTGTTTTTAATTTTAATCCCGCCGATTTCCAATGGTTCAAAAAGCATTCTCATGATTAACCGTCCTCCTTTATTTTAACATTGCGCTTCTTAACCTTTAAATTATATCACATTTTTTACCCCCGAAAACCGCCGTTATGGTATAATTATTTTAAATGGACAATATGAGAATAGGAAGCGGCTACGACATACACAAATTTTTAGAGATTGCGCTTTTTGAAAATGCCGCTAAAAAATTATACCTTGGAGGGGTACTGATAGAAGGGCATATAGGGGTTGCCGCACATTCGGACGGCGACGTCGTCCTTCATTCTCTCACTGACGCTCTTCTGGGAGCATTGTCTCTTCCCGATATAGGCGTTCTTTATCCGGACAATCTTAAATCGACTAAAGGGATTAACAGCATAGAAATATTAAAATATGCTTATAAATTGGTACGCGATAAGGGATACGGCTTAGTCAACGCAGATATCACGATTGTAACTCAGACGCCTAAAATTTCCGCATATAAAGAAAATATGATAAAATCCGTATCTTCGGCGCTTGATGTCGATAAATCGCGCATAAATATCAAAGGAAAAACAAAAGAAGGGCTTGATTCCGTAGGCAAACAGAAAGCAATCGAGTGCTTCAGCGTTTGCCTGCTGTCGTCGGAGTAAAAAATGAAAATTTACGCCGTGCTGCTTGCCGCCGGAACAGGCTCCCGAACCGGCTTGTCAATACCTAAACAGCTTATAAAGATTAATAAGAAAGAAATTATACTCCGCAGTCTTGAAATATTTTTAAAATCAAAAATTAATTTCGAAGCAGTTATTATAGCGACCCCGCCGCCGTCCGTTTTTCAATTTAACTGGAATGATTTTTTTGAAAAAAATCTCGGAAACGACGAAATAGAAAAATTAAGGATAATAACCGGCGGCGAAACGAGACAGCAGTCGGTCGATAATTCTATAAAATATTTAGAAAGTATTATTTCTCCCGACGAATCGGAAAATACCGTAGTTTTTATACACGACTCCGCAAGACCCTTCGTAACGGATAAAGAATTGCATCTATTGCTTGATAAAACCGCCTGCCACGGCGCCGCTTTTCTTTGTTCCGAAGTTACGGAAACGATAAAAGAAATTAAAATATCGAACCCTGCGGGATTTAAAACTCTTAAAAGAGATAACTTAATAGCCGCCAAAACTCCTCAGGTATTTAAGTTTAAAGCAATAAAAAAGGCTCTTGAGAAAGCCGAAGGAGATAATTTTATATCGACCGACGATGTTTCTCTCGTAGAAAATTTAGGTTTAACCGCGGCGTCCATCATATCTACCGATATGAATATCAAAATAACGTCGGCGTTGGATATTGAGATAGCCGAACTGTTCTTAAATAAATTCAAAAATATGAAAAACAAATAACCGGAATACATCCTTAACGATTTTAATTACGGAAAGGATAACGCCGTATCGCGGCTATAAAAATTAATTTGCCGCCTGTTCCTTATCGTAATTTATCCTTGCGAATATCATTCTTCCGCTCGACGTCTGCAAAACGCTTGTAACTACGACGTTAAGTTCCGAGCCGACAAGCTTAATCGCGTCTTCTACGACAACCATAGTCCCGTCGTCCATATATGCGATACCCTGATTTTTTTCTCTTCCTTCTTTAGTGATTAATACGGTCATTATTTCTCCGGGAAGAAGAATCGGCCTTAGAGCTTTAACTAGGTCGTTTATATTTAATACGCTGATGTTTC
>JAJXXD010000076.1 GCA_021781285.1 bacterium
AAACGGTGTTAAAAAACTTAAAAGATTATGTCACAGCGTTCTTCCGGACAGGATAGAAGCCGGAACGTTTATGGTGGCTTCAGCTATAACAAAAGGCGACATATTCCTTAAAAATATTAACGTAAGCCATCTTAAATCGGTTATAGAAAAGCTTTCGGAAGCCGGCGCCAGGATTATTATAAATTCATCGTCTTCAATGAGGGTAAAAGGCTCCAAGGTCATTAAAAGCGTCGATATTTCTACTTCGCCCTATCCGGATTTTCCTACCGATATGCAGGCTCAAATGATGGCGCTGATGACGCTTTCCAGCGGATTATGCGTTATCAGCGAAAATGTTTTCGAGAATAGGTTTATGCACGTTGCGGAGCTTATACGCCTAGGAGCTAATATAAAGATTAGAAATAATTTTGCTATAGTAAAAGGCGCAAAGAAGCTTTCAGGCGCAGAGGTTATGGCTACGGATTTAAGGGCAAGCGCTTCGCTTGTTTTAGCTGGATTGGCTTCCTCCGACGGTCTAACCACAGTTTCCAGGATTTATCATTTAGACCGCGGCTATGAAAGAATGGAAAAAAAATTGGCTGATTTAGGAGCGATAATTTCAAGAGTTAAGGCAAGCGACCCGCCTTCCGGCGAAGCGGAAAGCCCTGATTTTAACGATACGGCTTGCAGTAAGAGCGCATAAAATGATGAAAACAGCACAAAATAAAAAACAGAATAAAAAGAAAAAACTCAAAATTGCCGTTCCTAAGGGAAGAGTGCTTAAAGACGCCCTCGGACTTCTAAGAAAATCCGGATACGTCAAACATCCCGATGCGGATTATGATTCAAGAAGACTCATATTCGATTATCAAGACGACGACGTGAGCCTGCTTATAGTAAAGCCCTGGGACGTGCCTACCTTTGTCGAATACGGAGCAGCCGACGCCGGAATTTCGGGAAAGGACGTTTTATTAGAGAAGCCTAGAAACGTATATGAGCCTTTGGATTTAGGCATAGGCAAATGCAGAGTCGTCGCGGCGGTAGATAAAAACATAATGGATAAAGAAATCAAACGCTGCCGTAAAAATGCCGCAGAAAGCGTGTTAGACGATATTAAAAAAAAAATTTATTATTCCGGAACGAATCTGCGTATTGCGACAAAGTATGTCCGCATAACGAGAGAGTTTTTTAATAAAAAAGGCGTTTCAAACGTTCAAATCATAAAACTTTACGGCAACGTAGAGCTTGCCTCTATTTCCGGCTTGTGCGATTTTATAGTGGACCTGGTTTCGACCGGCGAAACTTTAAAACAAAATAATTTAACGCCGTTGGAAGATATCGTATTTGTCACCTCAAGGCTTATAGTTAACAGGGCAAGCCTTAAAATCAATTCTGAAGAAATTGCGTCTTTAATAGATAATTTAAAGAAACAGGTTAAAAAAGAATGCTGATATTTGATTTAAAAAAAGATGATTTTAAAGAATTTCTAAAAAAAAGAAGGCTCGGGCAGTTTGACTTTTCCGATAAAATTCAGCAGGAACTTAAAATTATACGTTCGGACGTTATTTCTAAAGGAGATAAAGCATTATCCGCTTATACCGAAAAATTCGATAAAATAAAACTCCGGCCGGAAGACTTTTTAATCAAAGAAAAAGAAAAGGTAAAAGCGGTCAATTCTTTAACCAAGAGCGAACGAAAAAGCATCGAAAATACTATAGGAAGGGTTTACGATTATCATTCCAAGCAAAAAATACAAACATGGTTTTCTAACAATAATGACGGACTTATTACCGGACAGCTTATAGCTCCCCTGCAAAAAGTCGGCATATATGTTCCCGGGGGCAAGGCAAGCTATCCGTCCTCAGTTATTATGAATGCGGTTCCGGCATCCGCCGCGGGAGTTAAAGATATTATTATGGTTACTCCTCCGGGAGGCAGGTTAAACGATTATGTTATTGCGGCGGCAGTTTTGTGCGGTATAGGCAAGATATTTAAAATAGGCGGCCCTCATGCCGTATTTGCTCTTGCTTACGGAACCGAAACGATTCCAAGGGTAGATAAGATAACCGGCCCCGGAAATATTTACGTTGCTACGGCAAAAAAGATGGTTTACGGCGACGTCGATATAGATATGATTGCGGGGCCGAGCGAAATTGCGATAATATGCGATGAGTCCGCCGACCCTGAACTCGTCTCGATAGATATGATGTCTCAAGCCGAACATGACGAAATGGCGATTTCTACGGTTATAAGCAATATTCCTTCAGTTATCGAAAATATAGCGCAAATTTTACCGAAACTAATAAAGCGGGAGAAAAGAAAAAATATAATAGAAAAATCGATAAACTCTAATGCCTCTTTAGTCTTAACCGGTTCGGTAAAAGAATCTATCGATGTCGCCAATGAGCTCGCCCCTGAACATCTGGAATTATATGTAAAAGACCCGTTCGAAAAACTGTTTTTAATAAAAAACGCCGGAGCCGTATTTTTAGGCGGCAATACTCCGGAAGCCTTAGGCGATTATGTCGCCGGTCCAAGCCATGTCCTTCCTACCGGCGGCACGGCAAGATTTTTTTCTCCCTTAGATACGCTGTCTTTTCTTAAAAGAACGAGCGTTATTTCATCGAACTCTGATTTTTTATTAGAAAGCGCGGGCGACGTCGGATTCTTTTCGGATATCGAAGGGCTCGGCGCTCACGGCGAATCGGTAAGCTGCAGAGTTAAAAAAGCAAAAAAAATAATAAAAAAATCAACATGCCTCCGTTAAAAATAGAAAATTTTATTAAAAACAGCGTTCTTGAATTATCCGCTTACAAGGTCAACGAGGTTGAATCAGATGAAGTCTTAAAACTCGATGCGAACGAATCCAATTATACTCTGGGCAAAGATATTAAAAAAAGGTACGCCGATTTTATAAAAGATACCCTCATAAATCTTTACCCGGATTCAGGCTCGAAAAACCTTATCCGACTGCTCGAAAAATTTTACGATACGGCGGTTGAAAATTTTATTTTCGGCAACGGCTCGGACGAACTCATATCTATTATTCTGCTCAGCCTAAAAAAAGACGTCGCCGTGAAAATTCCGTCCCCTTCTTTCTCTATGTACGACATTATAGCAAGATACAACGACTTAAAGACCGAACTTATAAAACTCGACGAAAAATATTTCGACTTGCCGGAAAATATAAATGCCGATAAAGATAAAAATTCAAAAAAAATATTTTTTTTCAGTTATCCCAATAATCCAACGGGAAACCATTTTAACCGCGATATCATAAAAAGTCTTCTGGAAAATAAAAATAACATCGTCGTGGTAGATGAAGCTTATATATTTTTTTCAAACAAAGAATCTTTTATAAAGTATATAAATAAATACGATAATTTAATCGTTCTAAGGACTTTTTCGAAAATAGGACTTGCGGGATTAAGATTCGGAATGCTTTTTTCGGGAGATAAACTTATAAACGAATTTAAAAAAATAAAATTGCCGTATAATATAAACTCTTTAACGTTGAGCTCCATCGAATTTTTTTTAAATAATTTCGGTGAATTCGATAAAAATATAAAAAAAACGATTGAACAGAGAGAAAAATTATATTCCGCCCTGAATAAATTCGATTATATCTATGTTTACCCGTCCGATGCCAATTTTTTATTAATAAAGCTGAAAGATAAAAAATTAAAAAATAAATTTGATAAGTTTCTTAAGGACAATAATATAATTATAAGAAGTTTTACCGGCGATATGAAATTATTTTATAGAATAACCGTAGGCACGCCGGCCGAAAATAAAAAGCTGGCGGATTATTTTAAAAACTTTAAGAAAGATTTTACGAATATGTTATAATAATTATTTAGTTTTAAGGTGAAAATATGGAAGAATCCAAACCTGATAATAACGCAAAAGTCAAGAAAGGCGGGTCGAAAGAACGCAAAGGAAATTTTGCAAGAAAAACGACCGAGACCGATATTAAACTTTCACTGAATATTGACGGAAAGGGCGCGTACGAAATAGATTCGGGAGTGCCGTTTTTTAATCATATGCTCGAACAGCTTTCGAAGCATTCGGGTTTCGATATTCATCTTAAAGCAAAAGGCGATATAGGGGTTGACCTGCATCATCTTATAGAAGATACCGGAATCGTCATAGGCAGCGCATTAATGAAATTATCGGGAGATAAAAAAGGAATTAAAAGATTCGGTTTCGCTTCCGTTCCTATGGATGAAGCTCTCGTGCAGTCATCGGTCGATTTTTGCGGGAGGTCTTTTTTTGTTTATAAATTTATGGATGAGGATATGTCCCGATCCGAAAAAATATCTTCGCCGCCTCTTTTTTCGATTTCCAAACAGGAATCAAGAGAAATTCTCGTCGATAAATTTTTTTATGTATATTCGAATATATTTTTTGAAGCCTTATGTAAAAATGCTCTTATAAATTTGCACATAAACATTCAATACGGCTCAAATGCGCATCATATGGTAGAGGCAATATTTAAATCAACAGGCAGAGCATTATCGGATGCGCTTAAAATAGTCGATAACCGGGGAATACCTTCAACAAAAGGAAGCATTTAAAAAAGATGAAAAATTTAATTTTATTTTTCTGGGCGGTTTTATTATTTAGCCTTGCCGCCGCAAGTACGGGGAATGCTTATGCGTATGCCGGCAATATAACGAAAATCACGGGAGTTTCCATAGATAACGCAAACGGAGCTATAAATATATATACGATAGGCAAGCCTTATTATAAAGGATATTTATTTAAAAGCGGAAATAAAAATTTTTTTATTTTAACATTCGGACAATCGATTTTATACGGCCGCGGAAAAAAGATAGCGAAGCCTTTTAAAAACATATATTCGGTTTCATATTCTCAATTTAGCGGCGCCCCGAATTATTCGGTCCATATAGTCATAAGGCAGAATTTAATGGCAAAACCGCGAATAAAAACGATAAATCTCGGGAATAACCGCTATAAAGCCGTTGTTTATGTTTTTAAAAAGATTAAATCATCCGCTTCAATCAAGGGCATTAATTTTAATGTTTTCATCGATGCGGGTCACGGCGGCGGCGACCCCGGCGGTATCGGACCTATGGGTCTGCCGGAAGATTTTGTTAATCTGAGCATCGCGCTAAAACTAAAAAAACTCTTGGAAGCCAAAGGCATCAAGGTGGAAATAGACAGAACATCTAATATAAATGTAAGCTTACGACAGAGAGCGGAGGAAGCCGACAGAAGCGGAGCGAATTTATTTATAGGCTTATACTGCAATTCCGTCGTCGTTCCGTATCTGTATGGAACGACCACTTATTATTTCCATGGGAATTCCTATAAGTTTGCAAGCTATTTAGAGCATTATATTTCTTCTAAGTTAAATCTGAAATACGACGGAGTCGTAAGGGACGACCTTTACGTGCTGAGATTTACGACAATGCCGGCGGTCGTTATCGAATATGCTTTTATTTCCAATCCTTACGAAGAGCATCTTTTGGGTTCTTCCACATTCAGGCGCTTGATTGCCGGCGGAATAGCCAATGCAATTTATAAATATTTTGTTATAAAATAAAGCAGGTTAAATGAAAAAAAAGATAGCGATAATCGATTACGGAATGGGAAATCTTAAAAATGTCCGTAACGCTTTTAATTTTTTAGGATATGACGCCGAAATTACCGAAAATTATAAGCATATCGAAAATGCCACCCATTTAATTCTGCCCGGCGTGGGGGGATTTAAAGACGCTATGCTGACGCTCAGGCAAAAAGGGCTGATCGAGCCTATTAAAGATGCCGTCGCCTCAGGCAAAAACTTTCTGGGTATATGTCTCGGTATGCAGCTTTTATTTGAAACTTCCGAAGAATTCGGTCACAGCGAAGGGTTCGGAATTTTAAAAGGAAAAGTAATAAGATTTGACGATAGCGTTATTCCTCTTATACCTCACATAGGGTGGAACGATATAAAAATGTTAAAACCGGTAAAAGAATTTAACGGGATAGAAAACAACAGCTTTTTTTATTTTCTGCACTCGTATTATTGTGCTCCCGAAGAAGACATCACCGCCGCGGTTTGCGATTATTACGGTAAATTCAGCGCCTGCGTAAAAAAAAATAATATTTTTGCCTGTCAGTTTCATCCCGAAAAAAGCCATACCGTCGGATTGGCGTTATTAAAAAATTTTATAAATGATTAAATTAAAAATATGATTATAATACCCGCCGTAGATATACTCGGTTCAAAATGCGTCAGGCTGACCATGGGAGATTACGACGTTAAAAAGGAGTATGAGCTTTCGCCTATGGAAGCCGCTTTGAACTGGCAGAAACTTGGGGCAAAAAGACTTCATTTGGTCGATCTTGACGGCGCCAAATCGGGGAATCCGGATAATTTTAATATTATAAAAGACATTATAAAATCCGTTAAAATTCCCGTAGAGGTCGGCGGAGGCATCAGAGACGGCAAAACAATAGAAAATTATTTTAATGCCGGCGCATCTTATATTATTCTCGGTTCGGTATTATTCAAAGACATTAATTCCGTCAAGGCTTCCCTGTTAAATTATAAAGGAAGAATCATAGCCGGAATAGATTTATACGATGAAAAAATAGCAATTTCAGGTTGGAGAGAATTTGTAGAAACCCCTTTTGGCGAAGCGGTGGAAAACTTAAGAGACATTTACGGAATACAAACTTTTATATTCACAGATATTAAAAAAGACGGGATGCTCGCCGGGGTTAATTTAGAACTTATGTCGAGGCTTGCAAAATTAGGCGTTAATGTTATAGCGTCCGGAGGAGTTTCGGGGCAGGGCGATATCGTAAAACTGAAAGAGCTTAATCTTACGTTTCTCGAAGGCGTAATAGTCGGGAAGGCTTTATATGACGGAAGACTGGATTTAGGAAAGGCAAATGCTTTATTATACAAGGACAAGGATTAAGGCAAATTTATGCTTGCAAAAAGAATAATACCGTGCTTGGATATTAAAAACAACGAGGTCGTTAAGGGTATAAATTTTGAAGATTTGCGGAGCGCCGGCGATCCCGTAGAACTTGCAAAAAGATACGACGGAGAGCTTGCCGACGAGCTTATGTTTTTGGACATAACGGCTTCTCATGAAAAAAGAAAAACTATTCTGGAACTCGTCGATAAGATTTCCGAAAATATATTTATTCCCTTCAGCGTAGGCGGAGGCGTTTCGGAAATAGAAGATATACGGGATTTGCTGAACAGCGGGGCGGATAAGGTCTCTATTAATACTGCGGCAGTGTTAAAACCCGGACTTATAGACAGCGCGGCAAAAAAATTCGGTTCATCCACGATAGTAATAGCGATAGACGCAAAAAAAATAGGGGATGAGTATATTGTTTTTACGCATGGAGGAAGAAAAAATTCCGGAATTAATGCTATAGATTGGGCAAAAGAGGCTTATAACAGGGGCGCCGGAGAAATACTGCTGACAAGTATGGACAGAGACGGGACGAAAAACGGCTATGAAATAGAACTTACCTCGTCCGTCGTCAAAGGCGTAAAAATTCCAGTGATTGCTTCGGGAGGCGCAAGGGACGCTAAGGATATGGAGGAGGTTTTTATCAAAGCAGACGCAAGCGCCGCTCTTGCCGCTTCGATATTTCATTATGAAAATTCAGGCATTATTCCTATTAAAAAATATTTAAAATCCAAAGGGATTAACGTGAGATTATGAATAATTTTAACGATATAACCGTTGACGTTTTTGACGAGAAAACCCTCGGTTTATTTTTAAAAAAAATTGATTTTTCCAAACTTAACGGTCTTATACCCGCAGTTGCGCAGGATTATTTTTCGAAAGAGATATTAATGCTTGCGTTTATGAACGAAGAATCATTGAGAAAAACCGTCGAAACGGGCTATGCCCATTATTTTTCCAGGTCAAGAAACAAATTATGGAAAAAGGGAGAGACTTCCGGTCATACTCAGCATATAAAAGAAATTTTTTTTGATTGCGATAACGACAGTATTTTATTAGAAGTTATTCAGAAAGGTCCGGCGTGCCACACCGGACATAAAACCTGTTTTTATTCAAAAATAAATAACCGTCTTCCCGTAAATAGCGGCAACATAAATGAAAGCGAAATAGATAACAAAGATGCCGCCTGCGATAAGGAAAAATTTTATTCGCTTAAACTGTTATACGATCTTATCGCCGGACGGAAAGGCTCCGACCCTGAAAAATCGTATGTTGCAAAGCTTTTAAACGAAGGGCCGGAAAAAATAGGTAAAAAACTTCAGGAAGAATCTCTTGAGGTTATTTTATCCGCCATAGGGAGCGACGGGGATAAAGATAAAATAATTTACGAATGCGCGGATTTGATGTTTTTTTATATAGTTATGTTAATTTATTCGGGGATTGATTTTTTTAACGTGATAGACGAGTTAAAAAAGCGGGAAGGAGTTTCGGGATTGGACGAAAAAAAATCACGTTAAAATTTATAGGTTGACAAATTAATAGAAAATATATGATACTATATAAATAGTATAAAATATAAAAATGCAAAAAGGAGGCGAATTTAGGTTTTGTCTATCGTAAAAATTAAAGAAAATGAATCTTTCGAAAATGCCTTAAGAAGATTTAAAAAATCCTGCGAAAGAGCCGGAATACTTTCCGAAATCAGGAAAAGGGAGCATTACGAAAAGCCGAGCGTTAAGAAAAAGAAAAAAGCGGCGGCTTCCAGAAAAAGAAATTCCAAAAAGAATTATTTCAGTTATTAATATTATTAATAAAAACTTTATGAGCTACATAGATATAGCCTTTTTAGTTTTATTTATCGCAATAATGATAAGGGGCTTTTTTAGAGGCTTTATAAAAGAGGCTATATCTTTGCTCGGAGTTTTTGTTGCCTATTTCGGCGCAATATACTTAAGCTCAAAGGCAGACGGAGCTTATTCTTATTATATCGCCAAACTATTTCATAATGAAGAGATAGGGAAAATTATTATATTTTCCGGAATATTTATCGCCATTATAATTGTTTTTGCCTTAATTTCGCTTATAATTACCAAAATTATAAACTTGCTTCAATTGGGATTCTGCAACAGGTTGGGCGGTTTTTTTTTGCCGGAATTAAAACTTTTTTATTGTTAAGCCTAATTTTATATTTTCTTTTTTCGTTTCAGGCTGTAAATAAACGTTTTGGATATTACAAATCTAAAAGTTTTTTACCTTATTTTCTCAAAGCAGGCAAATTTTTATCCCCCTATATCGGCAAATTTTATTAGAATTTTCCTTTCCAAAAGACGACTAATATTTATAGCGTTTATTACTAAAAATTATGGACAGAAATATTGAAACCGTATTATCTTATGTAAATATAGTCGATGAAGTGGCAGGGTTCGTCAAACTTAAAAAAGTAGGTCAAAATTATTCGGGCTTATGTCCTTTCCACTCGGAAAAGACCCCTTCATTTCACGTCAACGAATCAAAAGGCCTTTATTATTGTTTCGGATGCGGAAAAGGCGGCAATGTTATAGGATTTCTTAAGGATATAAAGGGAGAATCTTTTAAGGAGGTCATAGATTATCTTAAGAAAAAATATAATATCCCCCTCGAAGATACAAAATTATATAAATCC
Source organism: bacterium (assembly GCA_021781285.1). Taxonomy (GTDB): domain Bacteria; phylum SZUA-79; class SZUA-79; order Acidulodesulfobacterales; family Acidulodesulfobacteraceae; genus Acidulodesulfobacterium_A. The sequence continues at coordinate 9,586 of JAJXXD010000076.1, forward strand.
GATAAAATAAGGGAAAACGAAGCGCCGCTTAAAAAAATTCTAAATCTTGCCTTAAACTTTTATTACGAAAATCTTTTCGTTTATATGTCAAGCAGCGGGCATATAATCAAATACCTTAACGATAGAGGCATAGACGAAAATACCGCAAGGGATTTTAAATTAGGATATGCGGGGTTCGGAAACGGATTAGCCGCTCTTTTGCTGAATAACAAGGTCGATTTAGATATCGCCGTAAATGCCGGATTATTGATTAAAAAACCCGAATATAACAGGGGATACTCTGACAGATTCGTCAATAAGCTTATTATTCCCATAATGGATAGAGCGGGAGAGCCTATTGCGCTTGCATCCAGAATAATTTTAAGGGAGGGCGAAGCATCCCCCCTCAATTTTCCTAAATATATAAACACTAATAACTCTGAAATTTTTGTAAAAAATAATACCTTATACGGTTTAGACAAAGCCCTGCCTTTTATTAAAAAAGAAAATGCCGTTTTCGTGGTAGAGGGCTATTTCGATATGATAACGCTTTATTCTAAAGGCATTAAGAACGTGGTTGCGACGATGGGCACGGCTCTTTCTAAAAATCATATAGTTAATTTATCGAGATTGAGCGATGAAATTATCCTCCTTTACGACGGCGATAAGGCCGGCATAAATGCAATTAATAGAGGGATGGAATTATTCGGGAGTTTTATGGAGAGCCCCGACAAAAATATATATGCGGTATGTTTGAACGACGGCAGCGACCCGGACGGCTATGTTAGAAAGTACGGATGCGAAAGTCTTATTAAATTAATACGGGACGGCAAAAAAACGCCGATAGAGTTTGCACTCGATTACTATATTGAAAAAAGCGAAAATGACGGTATAATTAAAGATAGAAAGGATGAGAGAAATGAGAAAAATCTTAAAGAAAAAATATCGGCGATTCGTGAAATAGCTCCATTTTTAAAGAAAATAAATAATAATATTATATTTTCGCATTATATAAATATACTGGCTAACAGGCTCGGATTGAAAGAAAACGTAATAAGAGAATATATAAATTCAAATGAAACGGCAGGGGCGGATGTTCGCGCGGCGGGCAACGATTTTACGCGCAGCGCAGCGGGCAATTCGGCTGCCGGATATGCGAAAGAGGATTTAAATATAGAAGATTTAATAGTAGGTAAAATATTTTGCAACTTGCTATTGACAGAATACATAAGCGATGATATAATGAATGAATTTTCCGATAAAGATGCCGTTTTTATAATTAAAGAGATAAAAAATGCATTAAAAAACGATATAAACAAAGAAAATAATATTAATAATAATGGGAAGATAGAAGATATAGTTTTAAAAACGGAAAATAGTTTTAAATGGAATAAAATATATTATTCAAGTTTATTAGCCGAAAATAAAAACGTGAATGATGATTTTAAAAAACTCCTTATTAAATTAAAGATTGACAACATAAACAAAATTTGTAAAGGAATTTTGAACGAAATCAGAAGCGGGTTATTGGATGAAAGCGGCAAGCTTCTTAAATTTCAAGAACTTAACAGGTTGAAATATATTTCTGAAAAATTTCAGAAAAAAATCTGCAATATATGAATAAAAAAAATATAAAGAATAAGAATAAAGAAAATGTAAAAGCGACTATTAAAACTGCCGTTAAATCTAAGGCGGTCGTTGCGGATGCCCTAAAAGACAAAGAATTAGAAAATCAGATAATCAATAAGAGCGTCGAAAAGCTAAAGGAGCGGCACGGCAGATTGAGCTATGACGACTTTAACGATATATTGCCTCAGAATATAGTATCCCCCGACCAGATTGACGATCTGATAAGCATGCTTGGAGAAAAGGATATCGACCTCGGAAGAGATACATCCTCTATTTTTACAAAAGCCGGACATCCAAAGTTTGCGGGTGACGAAGCTTTTAATGAAGAGGCGGAAGAAGAAGATTTGTCTCTTAAAACAAATGATCCGGTCAGGATGTATCTGAAAGAAATGGGGTCTGTTTCTTTGCTTACGCGCGAAAGAGAGATAGAGATAGCAAAGAGCATAGAAGAAGGAGAGGAGGAGATTTTTTCTTCGGTTCTTAACTCCGATATCTTGATAAGATGGGTTATATCGATAGGAGACAAATTAAAAAGCCAGGAGATTAACATTGCCGGTATAGTTTCCGATTTTGACGACGTTGATTTTCCAAGCGATAAAGATATCGAAAAATCTACAAACAGGTTTCTGTCCATTATCGAAAAAATTAAAAAAGAAGTAAAATTTACGGAGAATAAGTCCAAAGCCGATACGTCGGGCAAAAAGCGGAAAAAAGAAAAAATAAGGGTTGAAGAAGATAATTCTAGCGCCGGCGAATCCAATATTGAAGATAATATCGAAAATATAGACGCCGGTAATATAACAAAAGTTTTTTCATGGGCTGCCC
>JAJXXD010000159.1 GCA_021781285.1 bacterium
AGACTCGCTTAATAAAAAGGACTTTACCGTAAAAGACTTTGCGGAACAGCTTAAAATGATGTCTAAAATCGGCGGCATTGCCCAGATAGCCGGTATGATTCCGGGATTTTCGAAAATTAAAGATAAATTCAATTCCGAAGCGGCGGAAAAAGAAATCGTCAAAATTAAAGCCATAATCAACTCTATGACCGAAAAAGAAAGGATTAATCCTGATATTCTTAACGGCGGAAGGCGCAAAAGAATATCTCTTGGAAGCGGCACGACCGTTAACGACGTTAATATCTTTATAAACAAATTCGAAGAAGTTAAAAAAATTATGAAATCGTTCAAAAAAAACAAATTAGGTTCTTTAAAGAATATAAATAATATTAAAAATATGTTTAACAAAGGAGATCTCAAGTGGCGGTAAAAATCAGACTTACAAGAATCGGTTCTCACAAAAAACCTTTTTACAGAATCGTAGCGGCTTCCGGCGAGAAAGCCGTGCAGAAAAAATTCATCGAGATATTGGGGACTTATAATCCCTGCGCGAATACGGCTCAATTCACTATCGATAAAGACAAGTTCGACAAATGGATAAGCTTAGGCGCTAAACCGAGCGATACGGTTATGTCTTTGGTTAAAAAACAGGGTAAATGAACGACTGCATCTGCATAGGGGAATTTATAAAACCCCATGGTATTTGCGGAGAACTTTTATTTACAACGTATAATCCCCTGTCGGACGCATTGGATTCGGATATTCCGCTATTTATTGAGGAGAATTGCGAACTTGGACGGCTGGAAATCGAAAAAATAAGGCGGGTAAACAAGGGGTATCTGATAAAGCTTTGCGGCGTTAATTCTATAGAATCGGCCGAAAATTTTAAAAAGGTCCCCGTATATATTAAAAAAACCGATATAAATTTAGAACGGGGCGAATATTTAATTTCGGATTTAATAGGCTTAAGCTGTTATAATAAAAACGATCAAGGAATAGGAACGGTTTCGCAAATTTATCCGGGGGAAGCGGATATAATCGAAATAAAATCAAACGAAGCAACTTATTTAATTCCTATGGCCGAAGACAACATTTCATTTATAGATATTAAAAATTCAAAAATAGCGGTAAAAAACGAAGAAAATTATAAAATATGATTCATCAGATCGACGAAAATAAAAAAATTATAGACGTCATTTCGATAATGCCTGAATATTTCGAGTCTTTCCTTAAAACTGGACTCATCGGAAGAGCCTTAAAAACCGGCCTCGTAGAAATAAATATAATTAATCCAAGAGATTTTTCTAATGATAAGCATAAAAGGGTGGACGATAAGATTTACGGCGGCGGAGCCGGCCAGCTTTTAATGGCTGAACCTATCCTTAAAGCCTACGAACATTCTTTAACCAATTATACGTACAAAAATAAAAAACATATTACGGTAATAATGTCCGCATCCGGAAAATTACTTGATTCAAGCATAGCCGAAGATATGTCCGGCTATAACCATATAATAATAATTTGCGGAAGGTACGAAGGAATAGATGCCAGAGTGACGGATATTACCGGCGGAATTGAAGTATCGATAGGAAATTATATATTATCCGGCGGAGAAATAGCCGCCGTCGTTTTCATAGAAACCGTCAGCAGATATTTTAAGGGATTTCTCGGAAACCCCGATTCTCTTAAAGAAGAAAGTCTTTCCGGCGATTTCGGCAAAATACTGGAATATCCGCAATATACTAAACCAAAAGTCTTGAAAGGCAAGCCTGTTCCGGATGTCCTGCTCGGCGGCAACCATAAGCTGATAAACGAATGGAGAACGGAAAAAGCGTTAAAAAAGACGGCGGAAAACAGGGGCGGTCCTTTTAACGAAAATAGCGGAGAAACTGAATCTTAATATAAATATCATAACTAAAAAATAAAGGAGATTTCAATGAATATCATCGAAAAAATCGAAAATTCATCTTTGAAAACCGATACGCCCGTATTTAAATCGGGAGATACGGTTAAAGTGCACCAAAAGATAAAAGAAGGCGATAAGGAAAGGATCCAGGTTTATGAAGGGGTCGTCATCGCAAGAAAGGGAAGCGGTCTTCGGTCGGCATTTACCGTCAGAAAAAATTCTTACGGCGTAGGGGTAGAAAAAACTTTTTTAGTAAATTCTCCTTTAATCGATAAAATCGAACTGCTATATCAAGGAAAAGTCAGAAGGGCAAAGCTGTATTATTTAAGAAAGAAAAAAGGCAAAGAAGCTAAGATAGAAAGGCTCGATATGGCACGCCAGCAGTAAATATAAAATATAATATTTTATATTTACTCGATTCTTTTATAAATATTAATGATATACTTATATTATGATATAAGCTAATTAATATTAAATAAAGGAGGTTCGTATGGAGAATTCAAAAACGCCGCTCGATAAGTTTACCGAATTTATCGGCACCGTTCTTACCGCAACTGAGGATAGATTTCAAAAAATTCTCGATGAATTTATCGTAACTCAGGATTTTGGAAAAAAAGAAGCCGCGGATTTTTCTAAAAAAATGAAAGGTATATACGAGTCTAATAAAGAGAAGATGCTGTCTTTAATCGACGAATCCGTAAAAAAAGCGCTCAGTAAAGCCGATATAGCACGCGGTTCGGAAATTAAAGAATTGGAAGATAAAATAAAAACGCTGGAAGAAAAAGTCAATAAGCAGGCTCATAGCGCGCATACCCATACCGAGCACCATAAGCACGCGGCGGCGCACCACACGAAATAGTAATTAAGTTTTAATTTTAATAATGGCGTTAAAATCTTACAGAGTTATAATTAAGGGAATAGTTCAAGGCGTTAATTTCCGTAATTTTACAAAACTTGAAGCCGAAAGAATAGGCGTCAAAGGATACGTCATGAACACCCATGACGGTCACGTAGAAGCATTTTTCGAAGGCGGGGAAGAACAAATAAAGGAAATGATCGCTTCGGTTCACGTC
>JAJXXD010000052.1 GCA_021781285.1 bacterium
GGAAGAACGTTTAAATGAAGATTTTTAATATCTTTTTTAAAAACCGTAATATTAAAACCGCTTATTATGATTTCGGATTTTATAACCGTTTTATCGCGCTTTTTTTTAAAAAATTTAAACATTTAAATTTTTCTAATTGCATTCGATTAATTCGGCGGCTTCTTCGACGGAAAGGAATATTTCTTTTCTCGTTTTAAGGTTTTTTAAGGTGAGCTTTTGTTCCGAGGCTTCTTTTTCGCCTATTACTGCAAAATATTCTATGCCTTTTCTGTCCGCATATTTTATCTCTTTTCCAATATTGGGTACTTCCGAAACGGATAATTCGGTATTAATTCCTTTTATGCGGAAAAAGTTTGCGGTTTTTAAGGCAAATGTCCTTTCGTTTTCGCTTAGATAAACTATATAAAGTTTTATCGGGGAAGAAAGAGATTTCAATATATCTTTATCCCTTTCGGTAATAATATCTATTATTCTTTCGACGCCGAACGATATTCCGCAGGCGCCTTCGGGACGGACGCCGTAAAGTTCGACCAAATTATCGTATCTTCCGCCTGCGGCAAAACTGCCTATGGCGACGTCTTTTGATTTTATTTCGAAAATAGGTCCGGTATAATAGCCCAGCCCCCTGACTAAAAGCGGGTCGAATTTTATAACGCTAAAGCCGGGGTCTTTGCCGGCTTTAGCGTTTCGCCGGTCTTCTATTATGGACGAAAGCTCTTCTATGCCTTCGTTCGTCTTATTTTTAATAGATTCGTCTTTTAAATCTACGCTAATGCGTTCTTTTAATACCGCCAGTTTTTTTGAATCTTCCAGTCCCGCGTCTAAATCTATGAGCCGCATAAACGAACGGTAATTTTCTTCGCCGATACCGTTTTCTTTAAATTCTTTAATTACCCCTGCTTCTCCGATTTTTGCCGTTTTATCGAGCGCCCTTAGCGCGGCGTCTTTTTTGTTTTCGCCTATGCCCGCGGCGTTAATTATACCGTCGAGTATTTTCCTGTTGTTGATAACTATCTCATAGTTTCCCATACCTAATTTTTCAAGGGTAAAAACCGCAAGGTCAAGCAGTTCGTTCTCTGCATTCATAGAATAAGAACCGATTATATCTGCGTCCGCCTGATAGAATTCCCTGTATCTTCCCGCCTGCGTATTTTCGTATCTGTAAACTTTGCCTATTATGTATCTCTTAAACGGTTTAGTGAGTTTTTCGGCGTTAGTGGCGTAATAACGTCCTAAGGGGGACGTAAATTCAAACCTTAAACCAAGTTTTCGTTTTGCCTTATCCTCGAAAACGTATATTTCTTTTTCGATTTCGCTTCCGCATTTCCTCGAAAGAAGCTCAAAATATTCAAAAACGGGTGAATCTATTTCGATGAATCCGTAAAGGGCAAAACATCCCCGTATGGTTTCCATAACCTTTCTTCTTAAAACCATTTCTTCCGGTAGAAAATCCCTTGTCCCTTTCGGAGGCTGTATAAGTTTACTCATATTAAAGCGCTATATAGGCGCATCCTTCTTTTGAAAGTTTCGCTATCTTTTCTACGCCTGCCGGAACTATTTTCGCGTAATCCGGAATATCGCCGTCCTTAAGTTCAAACATATTCATCGCATTGCGGCAGACGAAAATGTTTACTTTGTCGTTAAGAACCGCCCTTAACTGTTCTTTAAGCTGGGAATGGTGAAGCAGGGCAACAACGGCGGGACCGAATACTACGACGTTTATCTCTTCGGTTTCGGTTATTGCGCTAATGTTTTTAATCACGTTCATCAAAAGACCGGGATTAATAGTTCCGTTTGACGTCTGAATAACGTATTTCATAATTCCCCCCTTTTTTATTAGGGGACAGATTTAAAATCTGTCCCCATTATTTTATTGTGCCGCGGCCAGTTTGAATATATTATGAAAACTCTGCGGGTCTAAACTTGCCCCGCCGACCAGCACTCCGTCTATATGGGGCTTACCCATAAGCTCTTTAATATTTGCTTCCGTCACGCTTCCACCGTATATAACCCTTAATTCACCGATAGAAAAGCTAGAAATTATATAATCGGAGATAAACCCGTGCATAGCTTCGCCGTCATCCGCTTTTATCGGCATTCCCGTGCCTATCGCCCATACGGGTTCATAGGCGACGATTAAAGAAGGTATATTCCTGCCTTTGATATAATTTAGCCCGACGGCAAGCTGATTTTCGACGAATTTTTCCTGGCCGTTCTGTTTTCTTATTTCCAGATTTTCCCCGACGCATAATATAGGCGTCATCCCGCCGCCGCTATAAACCGCTTCTATTTTTTTGCCTATTAGTTCATCGCTTTCCTTAAATATATTTCTCCTCTCGCTATGCCCTATTATTGAATAAACGCAACCGCAGGATTTAATCATATCTATAGAAATTTCGCCGGTATAGGCTCCGCTTTTTTCGGAATAAATATTCTGGGACGATAATTTAATAAAATCCATATAAGGTTCTATTATTTTATGCGTTTCGGAAAGCGACGTAAACGGGGGGGCAAATATCAGCTCGGCGTCAAAATCGTTAAAAGACGTTTTATTTCTTAATCCGTTAATACGGTCAAGAAAAACGGCAAAATATTTCTTTATATCTTCGTCCGTCTTGTTCATCTTAAAATTTGCCGCTACTATCTTTTTTTTCATATTGACAAATAATCGATTTGAGTTATTTTTATTTGATTTAAATCTGAGAAACAACGCTCCGGCATCTTTCGCAAATATCGGGATGGTCTTCGTGTTTTCCGACCGTAGTATCGTATTTCCAGCATCTTGCGCATTTCTCCCCGTCGGCTTTTTCGACTTCGGCTTCCGTTATGCCGGTTTCGGACGGTTCTTTCTTTCGCAAAACTACTCCGGATATGATAAATAAATCTTTTAATTCATCCGCATTTATTTTGCTTAATGAATCGTAATCTTCTTTATTTGCCTTTAAAATAACTTTTGCTTCAAGCGAGCTTCCTATAAATTTTCTATCTCTCGCCTTTTCTAATGCGGCTAAAGCTATATTTCTAATCTCTATTAGTTTATCGAATTTTTCTTCGATTTCAAAATTCTGATAGGCATCGTCCGGCTCGTCGAACTTTTCAAAAAAAATGCTTTCCGGCTTTGCAGGCTTTTTAAAGTATCCCCATGTTTCGGAAGCGCTGAACGGAATAACAGGCGAAAGAAATTTTATAAATACATTTAAGGCATAATTAAATACGGTCTGCACCGCCCGCCTTTTTACCGAATTTTTTCCCTCCGCATAAAGCGTGTCTTTGACTATATCCAGATAAAAGGATGAAAATTCTATTAGAAATTTATAAATTCCCTGATAAACAAGGTGAAAATCGTAATTTTCGTAATGCCTTAAAATATCATGCGAAAGAAGGGTAATTCGATGTAATGCATATTTGTCCAATTCAGATAAATTTTCATATTTTACCGAATCCTTAGCCTCATTAAAGTCGTATAAATTGCCAAGCATAAAACGCAGGGTATTTCTTATCTTCCTATATCCTTCAGAAAGCCTGAGTATTATTTCCTGCGATATCCTCATATCGTTTTTGTAGTCTTCGGACGCCGCCCATAACCTCAAAATATCCGCGCCGTATTTATTTATTATTTCATCGGGGCTGATGACGTTGCCTAAAGACTTGGACATTTTTTTGCCTGAGCTGTCAACGACAAATCCGTGGGTTAAAACTGTTTTATAAGGCGCTCCGTCGCCGGTTCCAACGCCTATAAGAAGGCTCGAATGAAACCATCCTCTGTGCTGGTCGGACCCTTCAAGGTATAAGTCCGCCGGAAAACCTACGGACTTAATCTCTTCGTCGTTTTTAAGAACGCAGTAATAGCTGACCCCGCTGTCAAACCAAACGTCAAGTATATCCTCCTCTTTTTCAAACTCCTTATGGCCGCATTTTTCGCATTTTACCTCTTTTTTGCCCAAATTTATAAAATATTCTGCGGGCTTATCGAACCAGATATCGGCTCCGTATTTTTCGAATTCGTCCGCAATTTTAAGCGCAAGGTCATAATCTATATATGCTTCGCCGCAATTTTTACAGTAAAATGCCGTTATAGGAACGCCCCACGACCTCTGTCTCGAAACGCACCAGTCCGGTCTCGTTTCAAGCATGCCGGAAATCCTGTCTATTCCCCATTTGGGAATCCACTTTACCTTCTCCAGCTCATCAAGGGATTTATCTCTCAGGTTATTTATTTCCATAGAAATAAACCATTGCTTTGTTGACCTTAAAATTACGGGATGTTTACACCTCCAGCAATGAGGATAAGAATGTTCTATTTTTTCTTCAAGAACTAATGCCCCCGCTTCTTTGAGTTTTTCTATAACGTGCGGATTAGATTCGAACACATGCATTCCCGCAAACGTATCGACATCCTTTAAAAATCTTCCTTCGTTATTTATCGGAGCATAAGCCGGAAGATTATATTTCAGTCCCACGGCATAGTCGTCGTCCCCATGTCCCGGCGCGGTATGGACAAGTCCGGTTCCTGCATCTTTTTTAACATGGGAGCCGAGTATAAGCAGAGAATCCCTGTCTATAAAAGGATGCCGCGCAACTTTATTTTCAAGGTTTTTCCCGTTTGTTTTGGCTATTACTTTAAACTCTCCGTATCCGAATTTTTTCATCAATTCTTCCGCAAGGCTTTCCTCGAGGATAAAAATTTCTTTTCCGTTATCTACAAAAGAATACTCAAAATCAGGGTGTAATGATATTGCAAGATTTGACGGAATGGTCCACGGCGTCGTTGTCCATATCACTGCAAAAATATCTTTGCCGCCTGTTTCGGAATAGCCGATAATATCTTCAAGGCTTGATTTGATCCTAAATTTTACGAAAATCGAAGGGGACGTCCTCTCGGCATATTCCACTTCCGCTTCCGCAAGGGCAGTTTTGCACGATGAACACCAGTATATCGGTTTATTCGCCCGGTAAAGCCCTCCGTTTTTTATAAAATCGGCAAGTTTCCTGACGGTATTGGCTTCATAGGCATAATTCATGGTAAGATAAGGGACATCATATCTGCCTATACTTCCGAGCCTTTTAAATTCCTGTTTCTGAATATCTACAAACTTGCCGGCATATTCCCGGCAAAGTTTTCTTTTTTCGCTTTTTGAAATCGAATCTTTAGACTTTAGAGTTTTATCTACGTTATGTTCGATGGGCAGTCCGTGGCAGTCCCATCCGGGAATAAAAGGCGCACGATATCCGGACATAAGCTTAAAACGGACTATTATATCTTTCAATATTTTATTTAACGCAGTTCCAAGATGGATATGCCCGTTGGCATAAGGCGGACCATCGTGAAGTATAAAGGTTTTAGGCCTGTTTTTTGCCTTTTCTATTATGTTTTTATAAAGCCCGCTTTCCTCCCATTCTTTGAGAAATTTTTCCTCGGCGGCCTTTAAATTTGCCTTCATCGGAAAATCGGTTTTCGGAAGGTTCAAAGTATCTTTATATTCCATAATAGTCCCGTTTATATATAGCTTAATTATTATTAATTTATTTATATTTTAGATTAAATCTTTATTTACGCAGTTCGTCAAATCTCCTTTGTCTATCCAGTCGTTTATATTTTTCGCGCATATACGGGAAATGTCGCCGATAGATTCATATGTAGCGCCTCCTATGTGCGGAGTTGCTATAACGTTGAAATGAAATATTTCGTCGCTTATATGAACAGGTTCTTCCCAAAACACGTCGAGACCCGCCCCCTTAATTTTGCCGTTTTTTAATCCTTTTATGAGGGAATCTTTGTTAATTAAACCGGCTCTGCCTACATTTATGACGTATGCGCCGGATTTCATCAGTCCGACGGTTGAGTCGTCGATTAAATCTTCGGTGTTTTTTTCCAAAGGAACGGCAAGTATAATATAGTCCGCTAACGGCAAAACTTTTTTAAAATCGTCGTCCACCGTTCCCGCAAACTTAATTCCAAGCTTCTCTGCATAACCATCCTCAGGTTTGCTGTGTTTCAAGCCGTAAATTTCGGGCTTAAAGGGTTTTAGCATCTTAATTAATTCTAATCCTATCCCGCCGAGTCCGACAATGGCGAATTTTTTTTCCGAAATGCTGTGTCCCATGGGCTGGTTGGCTATCCCGTGGCTGATAGAATTTACGCATCCGTTATAATCCCTTGCAAGCGCAAGAATAAAAAATAAGGACAATTCCGCAACCGAAACGGCGTTATAAGTTCCGAGCGTAGGGGCGTTAAATACTAAAATGCTTTTCTTTGAAGCATAATCTATATCTACGTTTTCATAACCGATGCCGAACTGCTGAACTAATTTAACGTTTCCGCAAGATAAAATATCTTCGCCTATAGGAATTCCCGCATTTACTATTAAAGCCAAATCTTCGGATAAAAAAGATTGGCGGAAATCTTCTTTGCTTGCATAATGCGTAACATTATGACCGTCGAGAAAAGGCTTTAGAATACTAAACATTTCCCTTGATCTTAATATTACTGCTATATTCATTTTTTAATTGATTATTAACTTTTCTTTAATGTTTTAGATTCAGCCGCTTTTACATTGTTAGCGTTATTTTTCGACGATTTCGCGGATTTTTTTAAAGCAATCACCGTCTTAACCGTAGGTTGGGCGGTACTGCCTTTCAAAGAGCCTTCCCCCTTGCATAACTGAATTTTTTTAGAGTATGCATATTTAGCCGGACAGATATATATGTGATTTTTTCCTTTAAACACGTTTATTTTAGTGGCGGGTAGCGCATTATATCCTTTTAAAGCGCCTTTGCCGACGCAGAGCTGTATTTTAGGGTTATAGGAATATCCAAGCGGACAATAAAATCTGGCAAAAGATGAACCGGCAAAAACAGGTACGATAAACGCAACGGCAAAAATTGACAATAAAGCCTGAACTGCTAAAGATTTAAAGCTTCTCATAGATTGAATCCCCCCTATTTTTAAATTAATTTTAATTATTATAACACCAAAGATTTAATTTGTGAATATTTTTAAGCAAAAATAACTATAAAGAACCGTTATAACTCACGAGGCCCGTTACCGGATAGATATAAAAGGTTAGCTGGGGCGGCGAAGCGCCGAAGGATAGAGATATTGGGGTATTGGTGTTATTGCCGTATGGCTTAAAAACGGCGCCGCCTATGGACGGACAAGGATTTCCGTTGTTTTGAAACGTGCCGGGCTCACCCTGTGAATTAAAGGCGATATAGTTTGCCGCAAACCCCTGCGGCACCGACACGCTGTAACTTATGCCGTAATTCATAGTTACGTAAAAATTATCGGCTGTCTGCGCTAACGGATTTACAAGCGGCTGAAGAGAAGAGCTGGGTGAATTTCCGTTGCAGGCGCATACCGCATAACCGGAATAAGCCGTGCCGCTGCTTGGCAAAGCGCACGAAGGACTTGAACCTGAAGACGAAAATACGACTGCGGTATAAGTAAAGTGGCTCATTGCATAATTTTGGGCATATCTTATTGCGGATTGAAGCTGTCTTTCATACATACCTCTATCGCTCGAAACGGCCGAATTCAGCCCGATAGTTCCGATAATCCCCAGAACCCCCAGAAGAATTATTACCATTACTATTTCAACTAAGGTAAAACCTCTTCTATTCATAATATCTTATATTTTGCTGCATCAGTTAATTGCAATTATAGGCGTGTTTTTAAATTATATCATTATTTCTTATATTTTTGGGTATATGTCGGATATATTGATATATTGAAATTATAAGATTAATGTCATATAATTTAAATAAATATTAATATTAAACTTTATTTAAATTATTTTAAAATGAAATTAATACATTCCGCAATCAGGACAACCGATTTAAACAAGTCTATAAATTTTTACGTTAATGTTTTTGGGTTTGCGGTGAGGGAAAAACGTTATATCGAAGCGCATAAAACGACTCTGGTCTTTCTGAAAGATTTGAATGCGAACTTCGAAATAGAACTTATAGCCGACGATAACCCAAAACCCGTTGCCGAATGCGAAAATTCTTTTGCCCATCTGGCATTTCAAACGGACAATATAGACGAAGATGCGAAAAAAATAAAAGAAGCCGGTATAGTTTTTTTAAGAGAGCCTTTTTATTCTATGGACAAAAGCATGAAAATAGCTTTCCTTAACGACCCTAACGGCATTATGATAGAAATAATAGAATATCTAAAAAAATAAGATAGTAGAAAATCCTTAAAATATATATTATTTTTTAAATGGCTGGGGGAGAAGGATTTGAACCTCCGTAATGGGAGTCAGAGTCCCAGGTCCTGCCGCTAGACGATCCCCCAATGAATGGAATGAATAACTTGATTTATGATTATATAATATTGCGGCACCTGAATTCAAGAAAATTTTAACTCTCATTTTAACTGTCAAGTTTTAATGCTTAAATCAGAAAACTCCGTAAATCGTATATCCGCAGAACTTGCATTTGCCGTCGCCCGCGACTCCTTTAATCACGTTATTTTCCAGAATATTATATCCACGCCTCTTTATCAAAAGTTTCCCGCATGACGGACAGCGCGTATCTTCATAGCCGTCCAATTGAATATTCCCTGCATAAATATATTTCAATCCCGCCCCTTTTCCGATGTTATAGGCGTTTACTATAGTTTTCTCCTCCGTAATATGTCCGTCCTGCATCTTATATAAAGGAAAAAAACGCGAAATATGCCACGGCAGGCTTGAATCCACGGAAACGATGAAATCCGCTATTTTTTTAATTTCTTCGTCGTTATTATTATATTCGTCTATTAAAAGAGTCGTCAATTCTAAATGAACGCCGTTTTTATAAAACAGCTTTACCGCTTCAAGCACAGGCTCAAGCGTTCCCCCGCATATTCTTCTATAGCTCGCATCGTTAAAAAATTTTATATCGACGTTTGCCGCATCTAAAAGTCCTTTAGCGGCATTTATCGATTCTTCGGTATAATAGCCGTTTGTAACGAAAACATTTTTTAAACCTTTCTTATGCGCAAGCTCCATAACGTCTAAGCTATAATCGAAGAAAACCGCCGGGTCGGTGTAAGTATATGAAATAGACCCGCATTTTGCCTTTAAAGCATTCTCTACAACCTCTTCCGGCGGCGTTTGCTTTAATCCCTTAAAATATTCAAGGTATGCTTCGTAATTTTCGTCCCTGTAGGTCTGAGATATATCGGCATTTTGACACCCTAAACATCTAAAATTACACCCCGGCGAAGCGATGGAATATGAAAAAGTTCCGGGCATAAAATGAAAAAGCGGCTTCTTTTCTATAGGGTCAATGCTTTGGGCGACTAAAATTCCATAATTTATACTGTATAAAACCCCGCCTTTATTCGCAATGGTCTTGCATACCCCTAATTTATCGTCCTTAATCCTGCACCTATGGGCGCATATAAGGCACTGCGTAAATTCATTATCTTTATTGAAAAGCCTGATCGCTTTCATTTCATTTATTCTCCTTTGTCGTCTGCAGCCTTTATCGCCTTATATCCGGTCTTATCCTTCGACTCTATCTCTTCCTGTATTTTTGGCCGTGTATAAATTGTCGTCCGCAATTTTCAAGAGACTATTTAAAATATCGTCGGGGTCGCCGTTATTTTTTATGCTTTTACCGTCCGGCAGAGACCGCAAACTCGAAACCCCTATAGATACCGTAATGTTTAAATTTATGCCGCCTTCAAAATTATATACCTTATTTTTAATGTAAATCCTCAATTTTTCCATTAGATTAACAGCGTTTTCTTTATCCGTGTCCGGTAAAATCATGACGAATTCATCCCCGCCGTATCTTGTTATAATATCCTGCTTCCTCATTAAAACATTTTTCAAATCATTGGTGAATTCCGTCAGCATAACGTCGCCGACTTGATGACCGTAATTATCGTTTATATTTTTAAATTTATCTATATCAAGGATAGCCATACAAAGATCGGCTTTGTTTCTTAAAGCTCTCGCGACCTCCCTTTTGGCAAACTCATACATATACCTCCTGTTGTATATTCCCGTAAGCGGATCGGTAATAGCAAGTTCCTTATTCGTTTCAACCAATAAAAGCTTTGCGAAAACAGACGAAGCCATATTGATTATCTCTTTTATTAATGCTGTTATTTCTTCGGTGAAAAAATACTTATCTTTCGAATCAACAGAAACCGTCCCTACAACCTCGTCGCTAATTTTCAATGAAAAACAGGTATAACTTCCGGTAGTACCTCGAAATTCACAATCGTTAACCGTGTCATCTTTTTTTCTGCCGTTTTCAAGGAGTTCGCAGTTAGACTTATAATCTTTATAATCAACATTATTTGTAGTCATAATAAATTTGCCCGAATTCGGAGATTCCGGTTCATCGTTTTCACTCTCTTTTATCATATAATAAGTTAAAGATGTAACGGTTTTTTTATTAACGGCGTCGAATATATTCATATGAATGGAGTCAATCCTTTCCCCATTATCTTTTTTGATAGCGCAGAGCCCTTCCATAAATGTTTTTATCGCATATTCAAGTGTAAAAACCATAGATAATTTATACGACAAATCGTTTAGCAGGTTGAGCTTTTTATTTAAATTCTCTAGATTCTTCATATAGGCTTTAAAACCGGTAATATTTTCAAAAACAAGAAGTCTTATGGATTTATTGTCTTTGGTTAAAAACAGGTTTGACTTCATACTTAATACAGTGCCGTTTTTAAGATTAATTTCCAGATTTTCTATTGTGTTCACATATCTGTTTTTTATATATGTTTTAAAAACATTAAAAGCAAGACCCTCATCCTGAAAAGCAGGTTTGATATTTTCATATAATTGGCCTATACTTATCGGAACGGTATACTTTTCAAGACCGAAAACGCCGGCAAAATAATCGTTGTAAAGACTGACCTCATTATTTTCCATGTCTATGGAAACGATGCCGAATTCAACCATCTTATCAATCAAGTTTTCTCTGTTTTCCAGTAGTTCTAAAGTCAAGCTGAGTTTATTAAAAAGAACCGTCATTTCTAAATATTCGGTAAATAAATTTATCGTGTCAGAGAAAAATTTTAAATCTTCGTCTATAAATGTTTTTCTTCTCTTGATAACTCCGGTTACCGCTAAATAACTCCTGTCTTCTGCCCCTTTGAACGAATATAGCATTATATCTCTTACTCCCATATCCTTAAAAATAGACGTTGCAAATTCGTCGGTTTGATAATCGTAAACATTTAACATATAAGTTTTTATTCTTTCGACGACAAACCGCGTAGGAGACGGGGCAATTGAACTTATACCGATATTATAATCCCATCCTTTTGAAAATATCGATTCTACAATCAAGTTTTTAGCGTTATCGTAAACAATAAATTCAACAAAATCTGCTTGCAGGGCGTTTTCCAAGTCATCCAAGGAACCTTTTCCATAAAAAGTCGACAAATTTTTTCCATATTTTTCATCTCTGTTTGCAATCGAAAATAAAACGGACTCTGCCATTTCAGAGAGCAATAAAGACCTTTTAAAATTTCGCAAATAACTTATAAAATATGAAGCAAATTTAGTCAAAATAAAAATGGATTCGGCTTTGATTTCATCAAAGGCAAATTTTTTGTCCGAGTATAATCCTAAAACGCCAAACACATTTCCATGAATAGTTAGGGGAAATATTCCGACCGATAAAAACCCAAATTTTAACAATCTTTCTTTGTAAAGCGGAATGTTTTCGTCTGCATAGACATCATTTATAAAAACATAACTCTTGCTATTTATTGCCCTTGAAGTGGGATTTTCCGAATATTTAGAGCCGTCATACTTTAAAATGAGATTTTTGGGGTAAGTAAAATCATTATTATATACATTTGTTATGCTTACATCTTTATTGGCGTCGTCTAAAACGCCAAACCATGCATATGTATAACCCATTTTTTCCACGACAATATTGATAAGTTTATTGATCAGGGAGTTCAGGTCGTCCGCGGTCGAAATCACATTGGAAAAATAGTTTATATTCGATACGATAAGTGTATTCTCTTCCTGT
>JAJXXD010000152.1 GCA_021781285.1 bacterium
ATGTTTTTACCTCAAATTTATCGTCAAATAAATTATATCATATTATATTAATATTTAAATATAGGCTGTTTATTAGCAATAACTTCGTTGACCCTGCCGACTTTTGTTTTTTGCGGAGACTTGACCGCTTTAGACTTTTTAGTTTTAAACCTTATTTCTTTTACGGCTTTTATAAAATTATCCAGCGTCCTTATGGATTCGGTTTCCGTAGGTTCTATCATAATGGCTCCGTGTATATTTTTCGGAAAATAAACCGTCGGCGGATGAAAACCGTAATCTATTAAAAGTTTTGCCAATTCAATGGTCGATACCCCGTTTTCTTCTATGGCTTTATCGTTAAAAACGCATTCGTGCATACATAGCCCCTCTTCAAAAGGGTCTGAACCGGATAGTATTTTACCGAGCTTCTTTTTGACGTAGTTTGCGTTCAGTACCGCAATCTCGCTGACGGAAGCGATATTTTCCCTACCCAGCGAGAGAAGGTAGGCGTATGCCCTTATTACGACAGCAAAGTTGCATAAAAACGGGGTCATTTTTCCTATAGTATTATTTTTATCTTCCGCTAATTCGTAAACCTGCCGGTTAAAATTTTTATCCGCGCCGCTAGCATTTTCGCCGCTAACCTTTACATAGGGCACGGGAAGAAATTCCCTTAAAGATTCGACGACGCCGAGCGCCCCGCTTCCGGGTCCGCCTCCTCCGTGAGGCGTAGAAAACGTCTTATGCAGGTTAAGCTGGATTAAATCTATTCCCATATCGGAAACTCTCGCGCTTCCGAGAAAAGCGTTAAAGTTGGCGCCGTCCATATAAACAAACGAACCGTTTTTATGCATAATTTCGGCTATTTTTTTTATGTCTTTTTCAAAAACCCCGAATGTATTCGGATTGGTTATCATAATTCCGGCGACGTCTTTTGAAACAAACTTTTCCAATTCTCCGGCGGCTAACGTCCCCGCTTTTCCGGTTTTAATTTCTACCGGCGTAAATCCGGCAAGAACGGAACTTGCGGGATTCGTCCCGTGGGAACTGTCGGGCACTAATATCGTTTTTCTATTTTCGCCTTTCAAATCAAAATATTTTTTAATGATTTTCAAACCCGCAAACTCGCCTGCCGCTCCTGCCTGCGGAGCAAAACTGAATTCGGCTAATCCGGTAAGCCTGCATAAAATTTCATTAAAATCGTAAACCATTTTTAATACGGGTTGGATTAAAGAACCGGGCGTTAAAGGATGTAGATTTTTTATATTTTCAAGCGATGCTATTTTCTCGTTTATTTTAGGGTTATATTTCATCGTGCAGGAGCCCAGCGGATAGAAAACGGTATCGACGCACATATTCCAGCTTGAAAGCCTCGTAAAATGCCTCACGACGGTCGGTTCCGACACTTCCGGCAGTTCGGGAGGACTCTTTCTTATATATTTTGCGTCTATATATGCGCTTTCGTCTTTTTTTAAATCCGATTTTTTTAAGCCGCAGTCCGGTATGCTGATGCCTTTTAATCCTTTAGAACCCTGCTCTATTAACGGGTCTTCGTCTAAAAAAATACCTTTTATTCCGGGAAATTTAGGCATTTAACACCTCTTTTGCATTTTCTGCGTATTTTTCTATATCGCTTAAACCGTTATTTTCGGTGGCGGATATTAAGACGGCGCTTTCCGAAATAGCTATGCCGGCCAAAATATCTCTTTCCGCCATTTTTTCGATAAATTCGGAGGCGGTCATATTATTATTATGTTTATTTCCTTTCATCTTCAATTTAAGCGAAAATTCATTAAAAAAGTCTCCCTCATAAAGCGGTTCGAATAGTCCCGAACTTAATAGCCTGTCTCTTAATATATGGGCAAGTTTGAGATTTAACGAAGCGATTTCTTTAAACCCGCTCTTTGAGCATAAAGAGAGATATATTGCGGCTCTCACGGCGTTCAAAGAACTGTTCGTGCATATATTGGAAGTAGCCGCCCCCCTTCTTATGTGCTGTTCCCTCGTCGAAAGAATAAAAGCGTAAGCGTCTCTGTCTTTGCCGTCTTTGGTTTTGCCGACTATTCTTCCGGGCATCTGCCGGACATATTCTTTTTTTGCGGCAAAAAGGCCTAAAAGCGGTCCGCCGAAATTCATATAATTTCCGAAAGAGTTGCCTTCTCCCGCAAAAATATCCGCATTGTAAAATCCGGGCGGATTGATAACGCCGAAACTGTAAGGTTCGGTTGACGATACTATAAAACTTGAATTAGAATCGGAATGTATAAGCGGTTCAATCTCTTCCAAATCTTCTATCACTCCGAAATAGTTGGGCTGCTGAACGACTACGGCAGGGACTCTGCCGCCGTTTGCAAGTTTTTGCTTTAAATCTTCAATATCCGTCTGCCCCGTTTGTCCGTTTAATTTTATTTTTCCGATTTTAACGCCGGTTCCGCCTGCAAAAGTTTTAATAACGGAAGTATAATTAGGGTTTACTCCTTCGGAAATCAGGATTAAATCGTCCTTATGTCCGGCAGACGAATCCCTGTTTGCCGACGACAGCCTCATAGCCGCTAAAACCGCCTCCGCCAGACTTTCGGCGCCGTCGTACATAGAAGCGTTTACGACGTCCATGCCGAGGATTTCTGCAATCATCGACTGAAATTCAAAGAGGGCAAAAAGAGTCCCTTGACTCACTTCGGGCTGATAAGGGGTGTAAGGAGTGTAAAATTCGGATCTCGACATCAAACCGTCTATTGCGGCGGGAACGAAATGATTATATATTCCGCCTCCGGCAAAGACGGCCGTTTTGTTTTTTGCCGGAATATTTGAATCGATATTCAAAAAAAAACGGTATAAAGCCTCTTCGTCCATCTCCTCGGGAAGAGCCTTAAGAAGACCGGAGTCAATTAAAGGAATACCGCCGAGTATCTTTCCGAAAAGCTCTTTTTTATCTTTAATGCCTAAAATACGGTATAATTTTGCTATAT
>JAJXXD010000116.1 GCA_021781285.1 bacterium
GATTAATAATGGCGCCCGGAATTTTCATACCGATTATGTATGCGTAAACCCTGAAGCAGCCAAATATATGGTCGAAAAGGGCGTCATACTGGTTGGAATAGATTATCTTTCCGTAGAGGGTTATCATGCCGGTCACGATACCCACAAAACTTTGCTTGGAGCAGGGGTTATCGTAATTGAAGGACTTAATCTTTTTAATGTGTCCGCGGGAGACTATAAACTTATCGCTCTTCCGGTTAAGATAAAAGATTCCAACGGCGCTCCGGCTAGAGTGATATTGGAAAAATAAATTAAAAGTAAAGGCGGTGATAAATGGCTGAAATGAAACCTTCCATAATGGTAATTTTCGGGGCAAGCGGAGATTTAGCGCACATAAAAATATTTCCCGCATTATACAGCTTATGGGAAGACGGATTTTTCCCAGATAATTTCTTTATAGTCGGTTTCGCAAGGACAAAACTGGACGACGGTATTTTTAGAAAAACTATTTTTGATTCCTTAAACGTAAATTGCAGAAAAAAACCTGTAGACGAAGAGGAATTTTCAAGTTTCTCCAAGCATGTATTTTATTTAACTTCAAAATACGACGACGATTCAAGCTATCGCGAATTAGGCGGTTTTATAGGATCCAAGGCAAAAGAATATAATATGCCTAAAAACGTGGTTTATTATCTTTCCACTCCGCCGAGCGTTTATATAAATGTAATAAACGGCATCGAAAATGCAAAACTTACATCAGACGAATATAAAGGAGACGGCTTTTCGAGGATCGTTATAGAAAAACCTTTCGGTTACGATTATGAAAGCGCAAAAAATTTAAACGGTAAGATTCTTTCGGTATTTAAGGAAGAAGAGGTTTACAGGATAGACCATTACCTTGGAAAAGAGACCGTACAAAATATACTTGCGTTCAGATTTGCGAACGCTATTTTTGAGCCCATATGGAATAATAAGTTTATAGACCATATTCAAATATCCGCTTTAGAGTCCATAGGCGTGGGTTTCAGGGCGGGCTACTTCGATAAAGCCGGCATTATCAGAGATATGATGCAGAACCATATGATGCAGTTGTTGTCGCTCGTTGCAATAGAACCTCCTCCGCTTCCGGATGCGGACGATTTAAGAAACGAGAAAGTGAAACTTTTAAAAAGCGTCAGGCCGCTCAGTTTAAACGATATAAAAAATTATACGGTCAGGGGGCAGTACGACAGGGGAATAATAGGAAATAAACAGGTTTTAAGTTATAAAGAAGAAGAAGGGGTGCCTCCGGACACGCTTACCGAAACTTATGCCGCCATGAAGCTTTTTATCGATAATTATAGGTGGGCGGGAGTGCCGTTTTATTTAAGGTCGGGCAAACGGCTTAAAATACATAAAACCGAAATAGCTATTTTCTTTAAAAAATTGCCGTACAGTTTATTTGCGAAAATTGGAATAGAAAATATAAAACAAAATTCTATAATTATAACTATTCAGCCTAACGAAGGTATAGCGATAAATTTCGGCGCCAAAACCCCGGGGTTTAAACTTGATATTGAGCCCGTCAATATGGTGTTTAATTATAAATCGTCGTTTAAACTTTCCCCGCCCGATGCTTACGAAAGGCTTATATACGACGTAATAGTAGGCGACCAGACTCTTTTCGCAAGATACGACGATATGCTCATAGCATGGCAGTTAATTACATCTATAATTAACGGCTGGTCCAAAATCGGAAATCCCGTCTTTCCCGACTATGAAGCCGGATCGTTTGGCCCTAAAGAGGCGGACGGCCTTATTAATTCCGACGGCAGAAGTTGGAATAATTAATATTTATATTATTTATTTAATTCTTTTTTTATAAATCCGTATAAATCCTCAGGAGACAAACCTGCCAGTCTGTAAAGGTCTTCCGGCTTGCCGGAAGAACTGTAAAATCTCGCCCCCATTTTTCTGAATTTAACGGAGATGCCGTTTTCGGCAAGCAAAGAGCCTATTGCCGTTCCTACGCCGGTTTTGACGTTGTGGTCTTCGATAGTAACTATGAAACCGGTTTTTGCGGCAAGACGCAGGTCTTCCGCATCTATGTCGCTGGGGCAGGAAACATTTAGGAGCATCGGGTTTATGCCGTCTTTTTTCAGCATCTCGCATCCTTTTAACGCGTGCGGGAGCATATTGCCGGTAGATATTACCGCAACGTCTTTTCCGTTCCGTATTACGTCCATTTTGCCGTATTTGAATTTATAATCTTCCCCGAAGAACGTATTTCCGTTTTCATCAAGTATAACGGGGATGATAGACCTGCCCATTATAAGTCCGAAATTTCCTTCACGGGATGCTATATAACGGGTTGCCCTGTCGGTCTGGTTGGGGTCGGCAGGCAATACAACCTTAAATCCGAAAGTAGAGTTAAGAAGTCCGAAGTAATCGATGCACTGGTGAGTTTTGCCGTCTTCCCCGACGTCTATGCCGCAATGCGTGCAGACTACTTTAAGATTTGAACCGTTTATATCATTTAATCTTTGCTGGTTATAAACCTCATCTACGCCGAAAACTCCGAAATCGGCAAAAAACGTTAGTATATTTTCAGTCGATAATGCGCCGGATATAACTGCAGTGTTATGTTCCTGAATACCGGATTCAAAAAAGTTATCAGGGAAAGCTTTTCTGAAAGCGCCGGTTTTAACTGAGCCTTCGAGGTCGCAGTCGAACACCGCGAAAGGTATATTTTGAAGAGCGTTTTTTTCTTTATAGTTTTTTGCCATATCGTGAAGAGCGTTTCCGAAGGCAGACCTGTTGTCGGTATTTTTTTCTCTGTTATATACTATATTATTATTATCAGGGTCTAATACAAAGAATTTTTCCTTTCTTTCCGTTAAAGGCTTTAAAGGCTGTTTTAAATTTTTTTTATCAATAAGTTCATCTAGGTTATCGGGTTCTTTTAATTCCACCAATCCTTTTTTACAG
>JAJXXD010000115.1 GCA_021781285.1 bacterium
CAGGCGGTTTCCCGGAGCTTTTAAAAAAATAACCGGACATGCAAACCATCTGCTCGACGCCGCTTTGGTTATGCCCGTGCTTGAAAGCGGAAATACGGATTTAGGAATACTTTACGCCTCCCAGCTTCTCGAACTTAAAAGAAGCGGAGCTAAAATAAACATAATAGCCATTCCCAAAAAGTATAACACTAAAGCAAAATTTACGGCTTCCGTTTTAAATCAATCAAAATATAAGTCTTTGGACGAAGATTTCATAAAACTTCTTTTTTCTAAAAAAGGAAAAAAGATATTAACATACTGGGGATTTTCTCCGGCAAATTCCGCAAAGTAAAACGTTAAGATTGGTTAGCTACGCTCGCAATGACATAAAGGCGCGGATTTTTATATTTCAATAATATTCCCGATATTATAAAATGATTAATATATATGCCTTTAAACAAAAATAAAATATTCGATATACTTGTTTATATTATTTCGTTCTTATTTTTTGCAATGCTGATACTTCTTCTTTCAGGCATATTTTTCCAAGCATCTATCTATCTTTTCATAAAAGAATTAAAAAACGCAGGGCTTTGGAACTCGATATTTTTAAGTTTTAAGCTTTCTTTCATCGTCATCCTTATAAATTTAATAATCGGAATTCCCATAGCCTACGTATTGTCGTTTAAAAAAAGCAAAATTTCATTTTTATTGGACCTAATTTCCACCCTGCCTCTTACGACATCCCCCTTAGTCATAGGTTTTGCGGTTCTAATTACTATGGGTTCCCTTAATCCGATAGGAAAATTTTTTATAGACCGTGGAATAAAATTTGTATTCACGCCTCAGGGCATCGTTTTAGTTCAGTTAATAATATCTTTTCCGTTTTTCGTAAATATAGTAAAAACATCGTTCGATTCCGTAAATAGAAAAATGTTAGATTTAAGCAAAACGCTGGGGGCATCATCGTTCGACATACTATTCAGAATTATTATTCCGCTTTCTTACAACGGAATTATTGCCGGACTCGCAATGAGCTGGTCAAGGTCTATAGGCGAGTATGCCGCAACGCAGATGGTTTCCGGCGTTATCCCTAAAATAACGGAAACGGCGCCTATAGAGGTCTTCGTTAAAACAAGCTACGGCAACTACCCCGCCGCAATTACTATTGCCGGTATATTAATGATTATATCGCTGTTCTTCCTCGGTATTTTTAAATATTTCAACTATAAAATAAAAACTAATGCATAAAAAATTAAACCGATATGAAATTACTGGAAATTAAAAATATAAGTAAAAGTTTTTTGAATAAGAAAGTTTTGGACGGCATAAATTTAGAAATTGAAAGCGGGGAAATTTCTTCTATTTTCGGCTATTCCGGCGAGGGCAAAAGCACCGTTTTAAAAATTATATGCGGCATATTAAAACAAGACTGCGGGGATATTATTCTTAGCGAAAAAAATATAAATAATCTTGAACCGTATGAAAGACGCACCGCCCTTGTGATGGACGAACCTCTTTTGTTTTCGCATATGACGGTATTAGAAAATATATCCTTCGGCTTAAGATTAAACTCCAATAAAAAAAGACATATAAAAAAGCTCGACGGTAATAAAAAATTATTAAATTCTCCTATTGAAATAATGGAACTGCTCGGAATAACGGGACTCGAGAAAAGATACCCGTCCGAAATAAGTATGGGGCAGGCGCAAAGAGTTTCTTTGGCAAGGGCTTTAATAGTAAATCCGGATATTATATTGATGGACGAACCGTTTTCAAATCTTGATATAATTTCCAAAACAAAAGTAAGAAGACTGATCAAAGATATTAACCGTGAACTTAAAATTTCGATATTGCTCGTAACGCACGACATTGAAGACGTCGTCAATTTATCCGATAAAATGTTCATCTTGAACGACGGCAAGATTCAGGATTCGGGGCATCCCAAGGAAGTTTTAAAAAAACCTTCTTCTATAGATACCGCTTTCCTTCTCGGAACCGAAAATATATTAGGCGGAGTTATATCTGAAATAGACCCTGATAATAACTTAATAAAAATTAAAATTAAAGCTAATAACGAAAATGCCGAATATAACGACTATAATAAAAATACGGATGCCGGCGTTGTCATGGAAGCAGACTTCCAAGGAAATTTTGAAACAGGCGAACAGGTTTTTTTAGCCGTAAGACCGGAAGAGATAATAATACTAAGAGAAGATAGGGATGCTTCAAAACCGGTAAGGGAAAACCGCTTTTCCGGAAAAATTATTTCGTCTATTTTTACTTCCAGAATGATGGAGATATCGATAAAATCGGAAGAAAATCTGGAGTTTAAAGTTTTAATACCTTTTCACGCTTACGAAGTTATGAATCTTTTTGAGGGAAAAACCGTCAAAGTATCATTAAAAAAATCTTCGATTCACCTTATAAAAAAGAAAAAACCGTCGAGGGATTGATTTTTGTTAAATCTAACTATAGAAATAATATATTGAACCCAAATCCCGATTTAGAAATTTTTATATATGAATTACCTGAATTACTTAATAATGTCATCGCGAGCGCAGCTAACCAATCTAAAACGAGATTGGTTAGCTGCGCTGGACTTCGTCCGCTACGCTCGCAATGACGGAATATGAGAATTTATTAAATATTTTCTAAATCGGGATTTGGGTCGAAGATTATGACTTATTTACCTGCGGGCGTCAGGCATTACTTCAGAAAAATTAAGACCTGGCTACCGATTTCGCGGATATTCCTGCCTGCGTTTATCAAAGCATGTCTTTGATACAGGCTGGAATGACTTCAAGGATTTTTGATTTTAAACTACCGTCGTTTAAAACTATCTTTATATTTTCGTTTCCTTTAACTTGTAAAACCGATGAAACGACCGTTTTTTCTTCCGAAAAAACTATGCCGTAACCCCTTTTAAGAACGTTATAAGGA
>JAJXXD010000190.1 GCA_021781285.1 bacterium
CTGACAGGGGGGCCGATGATTTCTACCTCTCTGTCCGGAGATTTTAGGGGCAGTTTTTTAATTAAAACGACCGTGCGTCTCGGCGTAGAAAATGCCTCTATATCCGGCTTTTCATCGAGCATTATTTCATTTTCCAAAAAATTTTGCAGAATGCCTTTTAATGCCGCAGGTATTTTTCTTACCTCGTCATATGGAAGCTCTCCAGAACCTATTTCCAATAAATATTCGCTCACCGTGAATAACCTGATTAATAATTTAACCGTTAAAACTGCTTTTATTTATGCCTTATCTCTTTCTTGGCCGACATAACCGGTATAAAGTCTGGCGCACCCTTCGGCAAGCGCCCTTACCTTTAATATAAAATTCATTCTTTCCGATACGCTTATGAGTCCTCTCGCATCAAGCAGATTAAATGCGTGGGAGCATTTAAGGCAGTATTCGTATGCAGGTTTTACGAGCTCTTTCAGCTTAAACGAAAGCAGTTTTTTGGATTCGGCTTCATATAAATCGAATAATTTATGCAGAATTTCTCCGTCCGCATATTCAAAGCTGTATTTAGAAAATTGCAATTCGTCGTCTTTATGTATATCGCCGTATTTCAAAGAATCGTTCCATTGAAGGTCGAAGACGTTGTCTTTATTCTGAAGAAACATGGCGATTCTTTCTAATCCATAAGTAATCTCTATAGCCGGTTTCGAAAGTTCTACGCCGCCGATCTGCTGAAAATAGGTGAATTGCGTAACTTCCATACCGTCGAGCCATACCTCCCAGCCCAGACCCCATGCTCCAAGCGTAGGGGACTCCCAATCGTCTTCAACGAACCTTATATCGTGCTCTATAGGATTTATGCTGACGCTCTTAAGGCTGTCCAAATAAATCTCTTGAATTTTATTTATATACGGCTGTATAATGACCTGAAACTGATAGTAGCGGCCTAACCGGTTCGGATTTTGGCCGTATCTTCCGTCCGTAGGTCTTCTGGACGGCTGAACATAGGCGGCTCTCCAGTCTTCGCAGTCCAAGCATTTAAGAAATGTGTAAGGCGCAAATGTAGCGGCTCCAACTTCGATATCGTAAGGCTCTAAAATTACGCATCCAAAATCGGACCAGAAATTTTGGAGTTGAAAAGTTAATTGTTGAAAACCCGGGGTTCTGATAATTTTTCCTCTTTTTTAAAAACTTTATTATACTAAAGGGCGAGCATATTTTCAATAGATTTTCTTGCTTTGATTCTAACGTCTTCGGGAATTTTTATAATATTTTTCATATTGCCTAACGAATCTATAATGTCGTCAAGATGGGTTTTTTTCATATTCGGGCAGACAAGCCCTCTGTTTGCGGCGATAAAAACTTTATCGGGGTTCTCCTTTTTCATTTTATACATTATGCCTCTTTCGGTTCCTATAATAAAATACTTTGCGTCCGATTCCCTCACGAACTTATACATGCCGGATGTTGAAGAGACATGGTCGGCGGCGTCTATCGTTTCCGGCGTGGATTCGGGATGGGCTACGAATACCGCCCCGGGATATTTTTCTTTCATGGCTTTAATGTCTTCAGGCGTAGTTCTTTTATGGGGAGGACAATATCCCGGCCAGCTTATTACTTCCTTATCGGTAAATCTCTGAACGTAGCTTCCGAGGTTTTTGTCCGGAACCATTATAACTCTTTTGGCAGGCAAAGAGTTGACGACTTTGACGGCATTTGCGGAAGTACAGCATATATCGGAAACCGCTTTGCATTCGGCGGAAGTATTGACGTAGGCGACTACCGGAGCGCCCTGATAATCGGCTTTTAAATTAACGATGTCTTTGGCGGTTATCATATCGACCATGGGGCAGCCTGCATTTCCGTTAGGAAGAATAACCGTTTTATCGGGGTTCATAATGGCGGCGCTTTCAGCCATAAATCTGACTCCGCAAAATACGATAATATCCGCGTCGGTTTTATTGGCTTTAATGGAGAGTTCCAATGAATCGCCTTGAAAATCGGCAATTTCCTGAATCTCATCCCTTTGATAGTTATGAGCGAGCAATACCGCGTTCTTTTTTTTTAAAAGTTCCTTTATCGTCTTCTGCTTTGCTTTTATATTTTCGAAATTATTATTATGATTATTCATAATTGACCTTGCGTTATTCGTCCGCTAATTATTTTTTAACTTGTTTATGGCATTATAACATAATATAATCTTAAATTAAACCCAAAAACATACAAAAAGGTGTTAAATAATATGGATTTAAAAACGGAAAATACGGCTATAGCCGATGAATCAAAATTTAAATATAAAAGGATTTTAACCGGCGACAGACCGACAGGACCGTTACATTTAGGACATTACGCCGGCTCGTTAAAAAACAGGGTAAGGCTTCAGGATAAATACGAAACTTTCATATTAATAGCCGATATTCAGGCTCTTACGACCAATTTCGAACATCCCGAAAAACTTAAGGACAACATTTTTCTTGTTGCTTTAGATTATCTTTCCGCCGGCATCGACCCCGGTTTATCTACAATAATTATTCAGTCAATGATACCGGAAATTGCGGAACTCACGACTTTTTTTTCTATGCTGATTTCCGTAAATCCTTTAAAACACAATCCTACGATTAAAACGGAGGCGAAAGAAAGGGGCTATAAGGAATTAACTTACGGCTTTCTGGGTTATCCCGTAAGCCAGACCGCCGATATAGCTATTTTTAAAGCCGACCTGGTTCCCGTAGGCATAGACCAGCTTCCGCATATCGAACTTGCCCGAAAAATAATTAGAAAATTCAACGAATTGTACTGCGGCAAATTAATTGAACCTTATGCTCTTATGGGCAAATTTCCAAAACTTGTCGGACTCGACGGAAACCTTAAAATGAGCAAGTCTTACGGAAACGCGATTAATCTTTCCGACGATTTTGATTCTAT
>JAJXXD010000166.1 GCA_021781285.1 bacterium
AGCGAATAAAAACCCTATATTCGCATACTCTATCGATCTCAGAACTCCTTCGACATCCAAGGATATATTCACGCCCAATTCTTTCAGAACGTCGGCGCTTCCCGATTTCGAAGAAACTGCGTAATTTCCGTGTTTTGCTATTTTAACTCCCGCTCCTGCGGCGATTAAAGCGGAGCAGGTAGAGATATTAAAGGTATTTTTACAATCGCCTCCGGTTCCGACGATATCCACGAACTCAGTTCTATATTCATCTTTAATATTTACGGCAACGGCGTTTTCTCTCATTGCAAGAGCGGCGCCGGCTATCTCCTCGACGGTTTCGCCTTTAATTTTTAAAGATGTAAGAAGAGATGCTATTTGTGCGTTAGTAAGCTCACCTTTTAAAATTGCACTAAAAATCTCATACGATTCTTCTGCGGTCAGATTGTTATTATTAATAACCCGCCCTAATAATTCTTTAATAAAATCTTCTTTCATATATTTTATTTTAAATCGACAAAAAATTATTGATTATTTGCTTTCCGTAAGACGTAAGTACGGATTCGGGATGGAATTGTACGCCGTAAACATTACAACCCCTCACCTTTATACCCATAATTTCGTTGTCGTCCAAGCTTGTTGCGGTTACGTTTATAATTTCCGGCAGGTTTTTCTTGTTAATAATAAGGGAGTGGTATCTCGTAGCCTCAAAAGGACTGGGTACGCCTTTATATATAAATGATGAATCGTGCTTTATGGATGAAACTTTTCCGTGCATTACGTTTTTTGCGCGTATTATTTCCGCACCGAATGCGTAGCCTATTGCCTGATGCCCGAGACAAACTCCGAGTATGGGAATTGCGGAATAAAAATTTTTAATGGCTTCGACGGTAATTCCGGCTTCAACCGGCGACTTGGGACCGGGAGAGATAACAATTTTTTCAGGATTCATCTTTATAATATCGGAAATGCCTATGGCATCGTTCCTGAATACTGCGGTATCGAACCCCAGCTCTCCTATATACTGAACGATATTGTAAGTAAACGAATCGTAATTATCTATAACTAAGACCATAATTTTTTAATCGAACCTTTCTATTATATTAAAAGCGGTTATTAAATGCCTTAATTTATTTTCAGTCTCGGCAAATTCATTTTCGGGCGTAGAATCATGCACTATTCCCCCCGCCGCTTGAATATACGCCGCATTTTTTTTAAACAGCGCAGTCCTTATAGTTATGCAGAATTCCATTTTATTACACATGCCGTCTTCTAAGAAACCGAAATAGCCTATCCCTCCGGCATAAACTCCTCTTTTTGATTTCTCAAGCTCGTTTATTATTTCCATTGCCCTTACTTTGGGCGCACCGGTAACCGTACCTGCCGGATAAGAAGCTCTAACCAAATCAAATGCGTCGGTTCCTTCCTTGATTTGGGAAAGAACGCTGGTAACTATATGTTGAACATGGGAATATTTTTCTATATACATAAGTTTATCAATCTTAACCGACCCTTTTTTAGATACCCTTCCTATATCGTTTCTGCTTAAATCTACAAGCATAATGTGCTCCGCCCGTTCTTTCGGGTCATCAAGCAGTTTACCGGCAAGATATTCATCTTCGACCGGATTTTCGCCTCTTTTAATAGTGCCGGCTATCGGCCTTGTTTCGATAATGCCGTCTGACAGTTTGACTAAGTTTTCCGGCGAAGAGCCCGTAATTACAAAATCGTTAATTTTAAGATAAAACATATAAGGAGACGGATTTACAAGTCTAAGCGCCCTATAGAAAAGAAACGGGTCGGGAGGATTAATAATTTTTTTCCTGCGGGAAATCTGTACCTGAAATATATCTCCTCGGAGTATATATTCTTTTGCGGTTAAAACTTTTTGCTTAAATTCGTCAAAGCCTGTTTCGTCGATAATTTCGATATTGGACTTTTTAACTTCTTTAGTCTTTTTCAATCCAAAATCTCTTTTTTCAATAATTTCGGTTATTTTATTTATTCTTTTAACAGCCGAATCATATTCCTGTTTTAGCCTTTCGTCGTCGGAATTATTTCTGAATATATAGGATACTATCTTAATAACCTGATTTAATCCGTCATAAACTATCACGTCCCTCGGAAGCATAAAAAACAGATCGTAAACATCGGTAACGTCTTCTTTATCCGGAGGCAGTTTTTCTATAAGACCGCTGACTTCGTATCCTAAATAGCCGAAGAGTC
Organism: bacterium; assembly: GCA_021781285.1. GTDB lineage: Bacteria > SZUA-79 > SZUA-79 > Acidulodesulfobacterales > Acidulodesulfobacteraceae > Acidulodesulfobacterium_A. Next base: position 2,206 of record JAJXXD010000166.1, read on the forward strand.
CGCCCACAAACTCTTCCGACAGATTGTATTTGTATATATTAAATTCGGAAAGAATTTTCTTTATATATACAAAAACATCTTCGTTTAAATCTTTAAGGTTTATATTTTCTTTAAATCCAAATTTACGACCGGTAAAATTCTCGATGCTAAGCTCATCTTTATAAAGGCGTATGGTCAGTAAAGGATTTAAGCAGATAAACGAATATCTCCCCCATTTCCCCACGCCTTCGGTACTTTCAAAAAAAAATGCGCACGGCTCTTGTTGGAAAGACGAAAATATAGATATCGGCGTATCCATATCTCCGCTTATTTCATGAATAATAGGAATAATATTGAAGGAATCCGGCGTCTTTAAAATATCGTCATAATTTAATATAGGCGTAAGCGGCATAATAAAGAGAATTATATCACATTTTTTTTCTTTATCATAGTTTATGCCTGTTTAAATTACCGTATTTTGTTTTAAGACCGCTTTTCTTCTTTAGGAATAAATTCTATCAACCCTAAGGGACTTGCGTCTCCGGCTCTATATCCCGTTTTAATGATTCTAACATACCCGCCGGGTCTATCTAAAAATCTCGGACCTAAATCTTTAAAAAGTTTAGTCGTCGCATTCTTGCTTCTTAGCCGCGAGAATGCAATGCGCCGCCTCGCCGTGGTATCGGATTTGCCGAGCGTAATAAGCCTTTCTATGTAGCTTCTCAACACTTTAGCTTTGGGCAAAGTCGTCTCAATCTTTTCAAACTCGATAAGAGAAGAGGCCATATTCCTTAAAAGAGCAGCCCTATGCGATGAAGTCCTGTTTAATCTGGTTTTGATTTTTCCGTGACGCATTTTAACCTCTGAATATATAATTTAACAAATTATTTTTCCTCTAACTTCATTCCAAAACTTAATCCCATAGTGGATAAGACTTCTTTTATTTCATTAAGGGATTTTCTTCCGAAATTCTTTGTTCTAAGCATTTCCCCTTCAGTTTTCTGAACCAGTTCATAAATCGTTTTTATGTTTGCATTTTTAAGGCAATTTGCCGATCTAACTGAAAGTTCAAGTTCATCCACGTTTTTAAGTAAATTCTCGTTTAAATGATTCCCCGACGGTTTTTCCGCTTCCGGCTGAGCCTTCTTTTCGTATAACTGGTCCATTTCTTCGAAGGTGGCGAAAACAGAAATCTGATCCTGTAAAATTAAAGAGGCCGAGGTAAGAACATCTTCAGGGGTTATATATCCGTTCGTAAATATTTCCATTATGAGTTTGTCGTAATCGGTAATTCCGCCGACCCTTGCATACGAAACGTCCATCGTGACTTTTTTAACAGGCGAAAACGAAACGTCAAGAGAAATAGTTCCTATCGGCGCATCTTCTCTTATATTAAGCTCGCTCGGAACATATCCCCTTCCGCCTGTTACAAGCATTTGCGCCTTAAAATGACCGCCCTTGGCAATAGTTAAAATCTTTTTTTCTTTGTTTACCACTTCGACGTTCTGCGATGTCTTAATATCCGATGCATAAACGTCTCCCTCTCTATCGATATCTATATAAACAGATTCCGGCTCATCGGATGTTATATTAAAATCTATATCTTTTAAATTCAATATAATCTCCGTTACGTCTTCAGCTATTCCCTGTACGGAAGAAAACTCATGAGATACCCCTTCTATTTTAACTTCGGATATTTTATACCCTACGATAGAAGATAAAAGAACCCTGCGCAGGGCATTGCCGATAGTTGTTCCAAAACCTCTCTCTAACGGTTCCACGATAAGTTTTCCGTAATAATCGGTATATGTTTCCTTTTCAAATTCTATCTTCTTTGGCTTAATAAGCGAAAGCCAATTTTTTTTCATATTGCCTCCAAAAAATTATTATTCGGCGCTTATTTAGAATAAAGTTCTACTATAAGCTTTTCGTTTGCCGTAGATATAATTTCATCTCTTTCGGGAATGCTTTTTAACGTCCCTTGATAAGCATCGATATTTGCCTCGAAATACTCGGGGCGCGTTTTTCTTACGGCGGACTCTAACGAGTTTTTTATAATTTCGCATTTTCTGCTTTTTTCGCAAATCGTAATCTGCTCGCCGGGTTTCAAGACATAAGACGGAATATTTACTTTTTTGCCGTTAACTAAAAAATGTCCGTGGGTTATTAAAAGCCTCGCTAATTTTCTGGAAACTGCAAAACCCAAAGTATAAACTGCGTTGTCTAGTCTTCTTTCTAATAAAGAAAGCAGGTTTTCTCCGGTGATTCCTTTCATTCTTTCCGCGGTTTTATATGTCTTTTTAAATTGCTTCTCCATAAGACCGTATGTTCTTTTTAGCTTTTGTTTTTCTCTTAATTGCTCTCCGTATTCGGATAATTTTCTTCTGATGCCCTTATGCACTCCCGGAGCATATTCTCTTTTGTCGTAGGCGCACTTATCGGAAAAACATCTGTCGCCTTTCAAAAAAAGCTTTCCCCCTTCTCTCCTGCACAACTTACAAACAGGTCCGTTGTATTTAGCCAATTTTTCACCTCATTATTTCAATGTTACTTAATATATAAATTAATCTAATATAATAATATGCGATATAAACCTTAAACCCTTCTCCTTTTCGGAGGTCTGCATCCGTTATGCGGTATGGGGGTAACATCTTTAATCAATGTTATATTAAAGCCTGAACTTTGAAGCGCCCTGAGAGCGGATTCCCTGCCGCCGCCCGGACCCTTTACATAAACTTCTACGTTTGTAACGCCGTAATCCGACACTTTTTTGGCGGCCTGTTCGGCGGCAACCTGTCCCGCATACGGAGTACTTTTTCTTGATCCTTTAAACCCGCTTGTTCCGGAGCTTGCCCACGCAAGAACATTTCCGCTTAAATCCGTAATGCTCACTATCGTATTATTGAATGTCGATTTTATATGAGCAATCGCATTTTGAATATTTTTTTTATCCTTCTTTTTCTTTGGAGCATTTTTCTTAACGTTAGCCATTTATACCTCTTTATTTATTTTGAGGACAGACTTTAGTCTGTCCTCATTCTATGTTATTTATTATATATGTCCTTAGAAAAATTCTATTTAGCTTTTGCCGCCGCTATAGTTGACTTTCTCGGTCCTTTTCTTGTCCTTGCATTTGTTTTGGTTCTCTGTCCTCTCGCCGGCAATCCTTTCTTATGCCTTAGTCCTCTATAACTGCCTATATCTATTAATCTTTTTATATTCATCTGAACTTCTCTTTTTAAATCGCCTTCTACTTTGAATTCGCTATCTATCTGCTGTCTTATGCTATTTACCTGAATATCCGTCAAATCTTTTACTTTAATATCTATAGCGACGCCCGCTTTTTCTAAAATACGGCTTGATAATGCGCGTCCGATACCATAGATATAGGTTAAAGCGATTTCGATTCTTTTATTCTTAGGTAAATCTATTCCTGAAATTCTTGCCATAATTTTTATCCTCCACATATTTATATATGCTAATTAAGTTGCTTAGCAACTTTTAAAGAGTAAATATTTGTCGATCTTATTAACCCTGACGTTGCTTATGTTTAGGGTTTTCGCAGATAATTCTTACGACACCTTTTCTCTTGATAACCTTGCACTTATCGCATATTTTTTTAACCGACGACCTTACTTTCAATTCCGACTCCTTTTTATTTTGAATATTATATTTATTTACTTTCCCCTGAAGATAATGCGGCCTCTCGTCAAATCATACGGAGATAACTGAACCGTAACTTTATCGCCGGCGAGAATCTTAATATAATGCATGCGCATTTTCCCCGATATATGAGCAAGCACTTTATATCCGTTTTCTAACTCGACCCTGAACATTGCATTAGGAAGAGGTTCCACGACGGTTCCTTCGACTTCAATCAAATCTTCTTTACTAGACATAAATTTTCCTATGTAAGAACTTGCGGTCCTTCATTTGTTATTGCGACGGTATGCTCAAAATGAGCCGACAACCCCTTGTCTTTGGTAATAACGGTCCACTTGTTTTCTTTAATCTTTACCTTATAAGAAAATTCGTTGACCATAGGCTCAATCGCAATTACCATTCCATTCTTTATCAATACGTCGTTTGATTCAATATAATAGTTAGGGACCTGCGGATCTTCATGTAATTTAAAACCGACCCCGTGACCGACAAAATCCTTTACTACAGAATATTTATTCAGAGTTACAAAATTTTCGACAGCCGTTGAAATATCGTTAATTTTATTGCCGCAAACAGCCTTAGAAATTCCTATATTCAAAGCTTCCTTAGTAATCTTCATTAAGTTTAGAGCCGAATCGGTTATATTGCCGACAGGAACGGTAACTGCGGCATCCGCATAATAGCCGTTATAATAAATGCCGTAATCTAAACTTACTATATCCCCTTCCCTTAACTTTCTCTGCGAAGGAAAACCGTGAACGACTTCTTCGTTTACCGACACGCAAACAGAGTAAGGAAACCCGTTATATCCTTTAAAAGCCGGAATTGCATTTAAAGATAATGCCTCCCTTTCCGCAACAATATCATACTCTATTGTTTTCATGCCCGGCTTAGTCATCGCCGATAATTCGTTTAATACTTTATTTACTATTTCACCCGCTTTTTTTATGCCTTCTATATCTATTTTGCTTTTAAGGTTGACCATTTTACAGGCTTAGATATGCGAAATTATTTCGTTTTCTACCTCTTTAGGAGATTTTTCGCCGTTAATCCTGATTACTTTGCCTAATTTTTCAAAATGCTCGACCAAAGGATGCGTAGATTTATGATATGTCGCCAGTCTATTTTTGATAACTTCAGGCTTATCGTCATCCCTTGTTATCAACGAAACTCCGCAATCGTCGCATAATTCGTCTTTTTTAGGCTTATTAAATTTCATGTGATACACTTTTTTACATTTCGGACAAACTCTTCTATTGGTAAGCCTATCAAGTATCGCTTCATCCTTAACGTCTATATAGATAACCTTATCTACCTCGAGGTTGAACTCTTTAAGCATTCCGTCTAATAACACATTCTGAGATAAGTCCCTCGGAAATCCGTCGAATAAAAACCCGTTTCTGCCAAGATTCTGCTCGATATTTGCCTTAATTATCTTGGCGACTAAATCGATAGGAACAAATTCGCCTTTATCCATATATGATTTTGCAATTTGACCAAGTTCGGTTTTTTTCTCTACGTTTTCCCTTAATAAGTCTCCTGTGGAAATCAATACGAAATCTTTTGTATTTGCAATATTTTTTGCCTGAGTTCCCTTGCCCGCACCCGGAGGTCCTATTAAAATATAAATTTTGCTTTTCATTTTTACCTCTTTCTATGTTATATTATTTTTTTGACGCTTTCTTTAACAGGCTGTCATAATTTCTATATAATAAATGCGATTGAATCTGCACTATGGTATCCATAGCCACTACTACGACGATTAAAAGCCCCGTCCCGCCAAAGTAAAAAGGAACATGAAATTTATTAATTAAAATCGTCGGCAGGAGACATATTAAGGATACATATATAGCTCCTATAAACGTAACCCTGTTTAAAATTTTATCTATGAATGACGAGGTAGATTTCCCGGGTTTAATTCCCGGAACGTTTCCGCCATATTTGCGCAAATCATCGGCAACATCATCCACTTTAAACGTAATTGCCGTGTAAAAATAGCAAAAGAAAAAAATTAAAATAACAAAAATTATATTGTAAAGAACTCCGTTAGGATTTAAATATTCGGAAACTCTTTCAAAAACCGGCATTTTAATAAAATTAGCGATTGTCGCCGGAAAAAGAAGAATAGACATTGCAAAAATAGGAGGAATTACTCCGGGAGTATTGACTTTCAAAGGAAGGTAGCTGGTCTGTCCTGAGTATAGCTTTCTCCCTACCATTTTCTTTGCATATTGTATTGGAATGCGTCTCTGGGCGGATTCTACAAAAACAATAAATCCGATTACTAAAATCATTAATGCAAGGATTAAAATTAACAGCATAATATTAATTTCGCCAAGCTGAACCATTTTGATAGTATTCATAAATGCGCCCGGGATAGCCGCAACTATTCCCGCGAATATAATCAGCGAAATGCCGTTGCCTATTCCGTGCTCCGATATCTCTTCGCCTATCCACATAACGAATATAGTGCCTGCCGTAAGAGTAATAACGGATATAATTAGAAAACTCATACCCGGATTCATAACTACCGGCAGTCCGTCCGGGCTTTTCATGGCTTCAATTCCGTAACTTATCCCGATAGATTGAAATAATGAAAGCAGCACGGTTCCGTATCTTGTATATTGCATAAACTTCTTTCTTCCGGCTTCGCCTTCTTTCTGGAGCCTGTCGAGAGAAGGTACGACCATGGGCAGCATCTGAAATATGATTGATGAACTTATATAGGGCATAATGCCGAGAGAAAATATAGAAAAACGCGCTAACGCTCCCCCTGTAAACATATTAAAAAGACCAAATAAATTGCTGTTCGATGCGTTAAAAAACTGGGACAAAGCAACCGGGTTAACGCCGGGAGTCGTAATATGAACCCCAATCCTGAACACTACGAACATCAAGAGAGTATAAAGTATCCTGTTGCGCAGTTCCGGTATTTTTCCTAAATTTTCAAAACTTTGAGCCATTATTTTATATTATCCTTACGGTTCCGCCGTTTTTTTCTATTTTTTCTTTGGCATTTTTAGAAATCTTATTGCAGACCACATTAACCTTGCGGTTAATTTCCCCTGAACCTAACAGCTTAAATTTATTTTCGCTTTTCTTTAGTATTCCGCTTTCTTTTAAAATGTCTATATTTATATCATTGCTTTTTATATTATCAATGGCGGTAAAATTTACAATTGCAATCTGTTCCCGAAGGGGATTATTAAAACCTCTTTTTGGAACTCTTCTGCTGTAAGGCATCTGGCCGCCTTCAAACCCGGGTCTTACTCCGCCTCCCGCTCTTGCATTCTGACCTTTATTTCCTTTTCCGGAAGTCTGACCGTGTCCGGATCCCGAACCTCTACCCAGCCTTTTTCTCTTTTTATTATTATGTTTGCCGAATTCGCTTAAATTTACCATTTAATTGTATTCCTCTTTTTTAGGGACGGACTTAAGCCTTTCCCTATTCTATGATATTTATTTATGATTTTTTTCTTCTTTTTTCTAGTTCCCCTTTATAAAAAAACGAAGAAATGCATTTCAAGGTCGCATTTGCCACATTATGCGGGTTTGAAGAACCTATAGACTTGGCGTAAACATTTCTTACCCCTGAAAGTTCAAAAATTGCCCTCATGGCTCCCCCCGCTATTATCCCGGTTCCTTCCGGAGCGGGCTTCATAAATACATAACCGGCTCCGCTCTTTCCGTATTGTTCATGGGGAATTGAATTTTTATGAACCTTGACTCTTATTAAATTTTTCTTTGCCTGTTCGGTTCCTTTTCTAATAGCTTCCGGCACCTCTTTGGCTTTTCCAAGTCCTATGCCCACAAAATTTGCATCCGGGTCCCCGGCTACCACCAATGCCGAAAAGCCAAACCTTCTTCCGCCTTTAACTACCTTGGCAACTCTTGAAATATGTATAACTTTATCCTTAATATTTAAATCTTCAACGCTTAATTTCTCCAAATTATCCTCCAATATTCATATATCTAAAAATTTAACCCGTTTTCTCTTGCGGCATCGGCTAATGCCTTAACTCTTCCGTGATAAATATATCCGTTCCTATCGAACGCAACATCTATTATCGATTTCTGTTTGCATAATTCCGCAATCTCTTTCCCTACTATTTTAGCGGCATCTACATTCCCTGCATGTCCTTTAATCTTTACTTTTATCTCCTTGGAAAGCGATGATGCCTGAGCTAAGACATTATTGTCGGCGGAAAAAACCTGAACGTAAATATTATTTAAACTTTTAAACACGCACAGACGGGGTTTAATGTTATTTTTCATAACCTTTTTAATATGTGCCTTCCTGCGCAATCTCTTTTCAATTTTGTCTTTCATATCCAACCTCTTTCTATGATTTATTTTCCCGAAGCTTTGCCGACTTTTCGTTTTATGACTTCGTCTGAATATTTAATGCCTTTGCCTTTATAAGGTTCCGGTTTCCTCAATTCCCTTATTTGGGAAGCGACGAGCCCGACAAGCTCTTTATCGAATCCGGTAATTTTTAATAACGTATTTTTTTCGACGGCTATTTTTATACCTTCGGGGATTATAAAATTAACCTGATGCGAAAAACCTAAATTTAACACCAGATTTTTATTCTTAACTTCAGCCCTGTATCCTACCCCGATAATCTCCAAATCTTTAGAGAAACCTTGCACGACGCCGGTTATTGCGTTTGCTATAATAGTTCTGGTTAATCCGGTAAATTTTTCAAAATTTATATCGTCGTCCTTTAATTTAACCGAAACGGCTGATTTATTTATGTCTAAAGCAATCCCTTCCGGAATTTTTTTAGAAATTTTCCCGAGAGGTCCCGAAGAAGTTAAGATATTGCCGTTTAACTCCACTTTGACGTCTTTAGGAATTTCAATAATTTTTTTACCTATTCTGGACATTTTATCTATACCTTTTTTATTAGAAGGCCGAGGAGTTTAGTCCTTCGCTTTCTATATTTATTAAAAAACTTTTAACAATGAAAGTCCGCCGACCTTTTTTTCTTTGCATTCGACATCAGACATGATTCCCGCCGAAGTTGAAAATATCTCTATTCCTAAGCCATTTTTATACGCTCTGATATCTTTAGCTTTTTTATAAAATCTTATTCCCGGCGTACTGGTAGTTTTAATATCGATAACCGTCGGCTTTTTGCTTTCATAGTATGCGAGCTTTATATTAATATTTTTAGTTGAAACGGCTTCGGCGTTTTCAATCGAATAATTTTCTATAAAGCCCTCTCTCTTTAAGACTTCGCATATATTTTCCTTTAACCCGGAATACGGCATATTAACTTTTTCTTTACCTGCTTTATAAGCATTTTTTATTCTAATAATCATATCTGAAATCGGGTAGGTCATTTTTTCTTTTTTCCTCTCTTAAATATATTAAAAATATTTTTAAATTACTTACCAGCTTGATTTGGTAACTCCGGGAATAAGCCCTTTGCTCGAGTTTGTCCTAAAACAAATTCTGCACATATCAAACTTTCTGTAATAACCTCTCGGTCTTCCGCATATCGGGCACCTATTATGCGCTCTTACTTTAAATTTAGGCGTCCTTCCAGCTTTTATAATCATAGACTTTTTTGCCATATACCGTATCTCCTAATTTCTAAACGGAAAATTAAAACTTTTCAAAAGTTTATATCCGTCTTCATTATTTTTTGCAGAAGTAACTATTGTTATATTCATTCCTTTAACCTTCTCGATAAGTTCATAACTGATTTCCGGGAATATAAGCTGTTCCTTAACTCCCATAGTATAATTTCCGCGGCCGTCGAATGATTTTTTGGAAATGCCTTTAAAATCCCTAACTCTAGGAAGGGATATATTAATAAGTTTATCAAAAAAATCATACATTTTATCGCTTC
>JAJXXD010000025.1 GCA_021781285.1 bacterium
TTGCGCCTACAAACGGCGCGGTCGCTCCCGCGACATACGAAGATGCGATTATACCGAACGTAACGTTCATACCGGCGATAAGACCGGACATAGACATTTCGAGCCAGCTTCTTTGAAGTCTTGCCTGTCCGACCTCGACGGATGCCTTAAAAATTTCCGACGCCTCTTTTCCGCCCGGTTTTTCTATGCCTCTAATTGCGCCGATACGGGCTTTTGTGGACTCTAAAATTTCGTTTATCCTTTTTGACAAATATAAAGAATGATGTATTTCTTCTGCAAGATTATTTTCTAAAAGCGCCCTCACTCCGGGGTCTTCGATTACTTCCAAGCCTGCCGTATAATCGTTTATCGCATTTTCTTCGATTTTTAAATCGATTCTGAGCATATCGAGAGGAGCGGAAACCTGATGAGAAGCCTCGCTGACCCCTTTCTGCGCTTCCCTTATTTCATTAAGGTGCCTCGGCGTTCCGCCAAGCTCGGTTATTTTTTCTCTTATGTTTATAATATGTCCGCTTTCGGTTGAGGCAAAAGATTTTAACGCCTGAACCAGAATGGGGTCTTTAAGGGTTTTCGTCTGCTCGATATATAAATCTCTGCCCGCCACTTCAGCCGCAAGATATTTTTGAAGCCAGACTATCGTATCTTCGGCGGACTTAGTATTCTTCGGCTTTCCCAAACCGCTTTCGCTTTCGTCGTTTTTTAAATATAAATCCGTCATAATGATTAAATTATATATCAATTTAATATGATTGACAAGCATCATAACAAACCTGAAATTTGCCAAAGGAAATATAAATTGACTAAAAAGTCATTATGCCGTAAAATAAACGCTTATGGCATCGGATAATAATCAAAACGGCGGAGACAAAGCAGATAGTCCATCCGCCGCAATCGGAGAAACTGCCGGAATTGCACCCGCGCCACCTGTGCCGCCCGCGCCCCCTTCGATGAAAAGGCTTTTAATCGCAATTCTTTCTACTATCGCCCTTGCGGATTTCGGACTGGGATTAAATACCGTCGTTCTTCCGCTTTACGCAAAAAGCCTCGGCGCAAATATTATTACGATAGGCTTAATAATCGCATCCTTCGGTTTAGCCCGCATATTCATCAATATTCCTATAAGCATAATAAGCAAAAGACGCAATTCCCAATATATTCATATAGGCATACTGTTTATTTTTTTCGGCGCCGTGGGATATCTCTTTTCCACGGCATATTACCAGCTTTTTATATTCAGATTTCTTGAGGGTTTCGGCTCCGGCATAATTAACACGTCGTCGATGATAATTCTGACAAAGCGGCTTTATAAAGAAGAAAAAAGGGCTAAAGTTTTAAGCAGATATATGATAGCGAGAAGGCTTTCAATGGGTTCGGCTCCGTTTCTCGGCGCCATAGTCGCTTACGAGTTTACCGATAAAGCCGCTTTTTTACTTTACGCGGTAATTATTACGATAGGACTTATAATCGCGTTTTATAATAAAAAGTTTTTAAATACAATTAATACAATCAATGATGCCGGTAAAGCTTTAAACGGCAATTCAAATAATTCCAATAATCTTAAAAATTTAAAAAATATAAACGACGAGGACACTAATATTCCGAATACGAATATAACAAACATAAATACAGCGGACGACAAACTGCCGGGCGGCGCACAGCCGGGTCATATGAAAAAATATTTCTCTCTTTTATATAATTTTAATTTTATTGCGTTATGCTTTTTGACGTTTTCGTTTTTCTTTTCGAGAATAGGCTCAAGGAGGGAGCTTGTGCCTCTTGTCGGTTACAGCGTAATGAATTTAAATAAAGCGGATATAGGACTGCTCGTTTCGATATCGGCGATAATCGGCGTGGTTCTTACATATTATTCCGACAGGGTGATAAACGCCATGGGAGTTAAAAAATCCATAATTACGTCTTTTGTTATAACGGCGGTCGGCATTTTAAGTTTCATCGCGTTTCAAAACATAATCGCCTTCGGTTTATCGATTATCTTACTAAGCGCGGGAGGAGGCTTTTCCGGTCCCGCAAGAAATCTTTACTTAATGGACAGCGTGGACAAAAGTAGATACGACGAGGCTATAGGGATTTACAGAACGCTGAGCGATTTAGGATTTGTCCTTGGACCGTTTGCGGTGGGAGCGGTATTTGAATATTACAATTATATTTCCGCATATAGTTTAGTCGCGTTTATAATAATTCTGGCAGCAGTCTTGTTCGGCTTTTTCGCAAAATCATATAACGATACGGCTGTCGTTTCGGATTAACCCTTCGTCGTTCCATAGTACGTCATTGCGAGCGAAGCGGACGAAGTCCAGCACAGCGAAGCAATCTAACTCAATACAGTCTCTTTCCTAATTCTTCGTCGTTTCCTACTTTATTATTAATATCGAGCACGGCAATGCATTTATTATTCTTTCGGCGGTGCTTCCGAAGACAATTTCCCTTAAACCTTCCTTGTCCCTTCCTTTAAAACCCAGCACTAATAATTTTTTTCCGGTTTCTTCTATAAAATCGACTATTTCCTTGTAAGGGACGCCTTTCCTTACTACTATTGCCAAATTTGATTTTTCTTTTGTAAACCTGTAATTCAGTCCGCGCATTACCGGCTCGAACTTTTCCGCCAGACTCTTTTCGTAATTTTCTATTTCATTATTATTAGAATCTTTTAGTCCTTTGATAAATTTTTCGTCGATAATATGCAAAATAGTGAATAGTTTAATTACGTCATCCGGTATTTTCATTATAAGGGGCAGGGCTTTAAGAGAAGATTCAGAAAAATCGGCAGCGAAAACGACGTCGTCGAAAAGATTTCTGCAGTTTGTTTTTCTATCGTTTTTAAAATCGCTCGAAGAATGAAACAAAACCCTCCTCATGA
>JAJXXD010000069.1 GCA_021781285.1 bacterium
AATTGGATTCGAACCCTCGAAGGGCGAAGCCCGCAAGAGGAAGTTCGTTATTTTTAGCGTCCTTAAGGACGCTCATCCCTCTCTCTCCGCCAGTTAAAAACGTAATTTGCGACGCTCATTTTTTAAATACTTCCGCAAGGCGGTTTTTTAATCCGGAATTTCTTTTTTCTTCTTTTGAATTCATTGCTATGCCGAAGGCCTTGAACGTTCCAAAGATAACGACATTTTTCTTTCCTCTGGTGATGGCGGTATATAATAAATTTTTCTTAAGCATCATATAATGCGACTGGTGGAATAAAACAACAACGTTATTAAATTCACTGCCCTGCGCTTTATGAATGGAAAGGGCATAGGCGTGCATTATATTTTCGTAAACGTCTAAGAAATCGTAAATTACCGTCTTATTTTTACCGTCAAGATTATTATTTATGGAGAAATCGACGGATAAGGTTTTTTCATTATGGTCTATATTTACGATATAGCCGGTATCGCCGTTAAAAACGTCGAGGTCGTAATTATTTTTCTTTTGTATAACTCTGTCGTATAGCCTGAATTGAATGCCGTTGCAGATGAATACCGGTCTATTTAAATTTTCTGTGGTATTTTCCGCCGCATTGTCCGTTGCGTCTTCAGTATAATCCGGCAGCGGGTTAAATATGCCCTGTAATATTTTATTCAGGTTATTATAGCCTAAATCTCCTTTACGCATAGGGGTCAAAACTTGAATATCGTCAAAAGCGGAAGCATTTATTATTTTTTTATTTATTCTATTATTTGCAATCTTCTTAATAAATTCTATAAAATCTTTTAGAAGTTCTTCTTTGCCCGAATCCGCCGCATCATAACCCTTTTTGTATTTTATTATAAATTCTTTTCCCCCGGTTTCTTTTTTTTCGGTAATAAATTTTTTATTATTTAAAAGATTGTGGGCATTTAAATTTATCAGTCCGCCTTCATTCTGCCTGAATACTTTCGTTAAAAAAACTATCGGGAAAAACGCCCCCGTTTCATAAGTATCGGATATGCCGGAATATGAATATATTAAATCCCTCAAAACATCGCCCGGACTTACCGAAGGTATCTGATTGGCATCGCCTACTAAAACCAGAGAGGCGCCGTCTTTTACAGCTTTTAGCAGTTTATAAAAAATGATTATATCGACCATGCTCATTTCATCTATGACGATTAAGTCGTGGGGAAGTTTGTTGTTTTCATTAAAGGTAAAGAATGATTCGTTTGTCTGCCTGTCGAACTGCGCCTTTAAAAGCCTGTGAATAGTAGAAATATCTATATTGCTATTATTACTATTGGTATTGCTATTGGTATTTATAATATCCGAAAGTCTTTGCGCCGCCTTTCCCGATAAAGAAGTCAGGGCAATTTTATTACCGTCGTATAGAGAAACGATAGTTTTAATTACGGTTGATTTTCCGGTTCCCGGACCGCCGGAAATAATTGAGATCTTGCGGTTCAAAGCGTTAAAAACGGCAAGTTTTTGTTCTTCCGTAAGCGATATCGAATCTTTATCGTTCATTATCTTTTCTTTTAATTTTGCTTCTCTTCCGTCTTCCCGTCCGGTATATCCGTATCCGGCAATTCTTTTTAATTCTTTCGATATGCCTATTTCGCTGAAATAGTAAACGGGAGGATATATTTTAAAGCTGTTCAATTCGTTTCCGTCTTCGATTAGCGTTAAGTCTATATTTTTTTCCGGAGAAACCCCGTCAAAATCGGCAATCAATTGTCTATTTCTTATTAAATCGCTTATATATTTTTTTAAATCGGCTTCAGTTATCAAACTTGTATCTTCTATAATATCTTTAATTCCGTTTTTAACGTCTTTATAATATACAAAGCAGTTTCCCGAATTTTCGCAATAATTTGAAATAATATATTTTATAGCCTCTTTGATTCTATTGGGGTCGTCCTTCTTAATTCCTAACTTTTCAGCCATAATATCGGCTTTTTTGAACCCGATTCCTTTTATCTCGGTAAAAAGATAAGGATTTTCTTGCGCTATCGCAATAGCTTTGTCCTTAAATTGATTATAAACCGATTTAATCTGATAATCGCTAAACTGGTAAGGCTTAAAAAACATTATTGCTTTTCTTAACCCGTAAGTTTCCTTGAGTCCTTCAAGCACTTTAGCAAGTTTAATCCTGCCGATCCCGCCGACTTCCTTTAGTTTTTCCGGTTCGTTATCGATTATATCCAGCGTTTTTTCTTTGAATTTTTCGTAAATCTGTCCGGCGATGACTTTTCCTATGCCTTTAAAAATACTCGAAGATAGATAATCTATTATAGCGGTTTTCGTATTTGCGAGGGATACCTCATACTGCGTGAAGTTAAACTGGTAGCCGTATTTTTTATGATGGATAAATTTGCCTTTTAGTTTAACTTTTGAATCCGGAACCGGCTTATCGAAAAATGTGCCCGAAGCGGTAATAAATTTTCCGTTGGAATATATGTTAAGAATTGTAAAGCCGTTTTCGGCATTCTGAAATACGGCTTTTTTTATAATGCCGTTGATGGTTATAATTTTTTCATTTTCTTTACCGTTACCGGTCATAGTTTAAATAGTTTAAAATAAAAATTTAAAATAAAAATATTCTTAAATATAAGCCCAGCAAAGTTGCAAAAAGGACAGGGACTGTGATTATAAAACCTACTTTCATATAATAACCCCATGTTATCTTAATTCCTTTCCTTTCGAGGACGTTAAGCCACAACAGCGTCGCCAAAGAGCCTATAGGGGTCAATTTAGGACCCAAATCGCAGCCGATTACGTTGGCGTAAACGGCAGGTTTAAGCATAATATCTTTGAGATTTGCCGAATGAATAGCAAGAGAATTTATCATTACGGTAGGC
>JAJXXD010000189.1 GCA_021781285.1 bacterium
GATTACTAATTTTGCCACCATTAAACTTTCGATTAAAAGATTGAAAGAATTGGAGGCGCTTAAGGAGTCGGAAGAATTTTCTAGATTTACCAAAAAAGAAATGGCAAGAATGGAAAAAGAGATAGTTAAACACCAGAAAGTTCTTAACGGCGTAAGAGATATGCACAAGATACCCGATGCAGTCTTCATAGTCGATGTCCATCATGAAATTATCGCCGCAAAAGAAGCGAAAAGGCTTGAAATTCCCATAATAGGAGTTGCCGATACAAATGCCGACCCGAATTTCGTGGACTGGCTGATACCCGGCAACGACGACGCCATAAGGGCAATAAAATTAATTTTAAGCACGATGGCGGATGCCATTATAGAAGGAAAAAAGATTTACGAAGAAAAGACCGGTAAAGGCAAGGCGCAGGCAGTTCCCGAAGGAGTTATCACCGAAGAAACTTTTGCCGCCGCAGGGGAAGCCACGGTTGGAGAATTACCGGCCGCCGGCGAGGAAGCGGATATTTCTATATAAAAATTTCTAAAAATAATATAGAAGGGAGAAAACAAATTGGAAAAAACACAGAATATAAGCGCGGAACTCGTTAAAAATTTGCGTTCGATTACAGGGGCGGGTTTTGTAGATTGCAAAAACGTCCTTGTAGAAACGGACGGGGACTTGGAAAAAGCCGTCGAAGCGCTTAGAAAAAAAGGGCTTGCCAAAGCGCAGAAGAAGGCAAACAGGGAAGCCAAGGAAGGCTTGATTTATTCATATATCCACGCGGGCGGAAGGATAGGCGTCCTTTTGGAAATCAATTGCGAAACGGATTTTGTCGCCAGAACCGCCGAATTTCAAGAACTCGCAAAAAATGTAGCTATGCATATAGCCGCGTCGAACCCTCTTTATATTAAAAGAGAGGCCGTTCAGCCGGAAATCATAGCCAAGGAAAAAGAAATTTATAAAGAACAGCTTGCGGCCATGGATAAACCCAATGCCGTTAAAGAAAAAATAATCGAAGGCAAACTCGAAAAATATTATCAGGATGTCTGCCTGCTTGAACAGGCGTTTATAAAAGACCCGTCGAAAAACATTTCGGCTATAATCGACAACGAAGTGGCAAAATTAGGAGAAAATATAGTCTTGAAAAGATTTGCAAGATATCAGTTGGGAGAATAATGCAGGGACTCAATTACAAAAGAATACTCCTTAAGGTCAGCGGAGAAGCTTTAGCCGGCGAAAGCAAATGCGGTATAGACCCGTCCGTAATAAATTTCGTGTCCCGTGAAATAAAATCCGTTACGGATGCCGGAGTCGAAGTTGCGGTCGTTATAGGCGGAGGCAATATATTCAGGGGATTCGGCAAGTCGTCGAAGGGGCTTGGAATAGAACGCTCTCAGGGCGATTATATGGGTATGCTTGCCACCGTCATAAACGCCCTTGCCCTGCAGGCAAGCTTAGAGGATAACGGAGTTATATCGAGAGTTCAGACCGCCATAGCTATGCAGCAGGTTGCCGAACCTTATATAAGGCGCAGGGCATTGCGGCATTTAGAAAAAAAAAGGGTGGTTATATTTGCCGCAGGAACGGGAAATCCATACTTTACTACCGATACCGCCGCATCTCTCAGAGCCATGGAAATTCATGCCGACGTAATCCTTAAGGCTACGAGAATCGAAGGCGTTTTCAGCGACGACCCGTTTGTCAACGCAGAGGCCGTAAAATTTGAAAGACTCACTTATATCGATGTTTTGAATAAAAATTTAAAAGTTATGGATTCCACTTCCATATCTTTATGTATGGATAACAGTCTGCCTATAGTCGTTTTTAATCTGTTGGTTCCGGGTAATCTGCTAAAAGTCGTTAAGGGCGAACCCATAGGCACGGTAATCACTAATTCTTAATTTTTTGAGGGGCGGACGTTATGAATGAATCGGAATTTATTAACGAGACAAAAATAAAAATGTCTCATGCAGTTTCATCATATAAAAGCGAACTGGCGAGGATAAGGACCGGAAGGGCATCTACCGGACTAATAGACGCTATCAGCGTCGAATATTACGGTTCCGTTTCTCCAATAATCAGGCTTGCTTCAATTTCCGTACCGGACAGCAGAACCATAATGATAAATCCATGGGATTCAGGCTCTCTTCCGGCTATAGAAAAAGCCATACAAAAATACGACCCGTCTTTAAATCCTTCTAACGACGGCAAGAGTATAAGCATCGTCATACCGGCTTTGACCCAGGAAAGGCGCAAGGAGATAATAAAGCAGGTAAGCAAATTGTCTGAGTCCATTAAGCAGGAGGTTAGGAATTTCAGGCGGTTGGCAAACGAAAAGATAAAATCTTCGGAAAAATCCAAAGAAATATCAGAGGACATATCCTTTAAAATCCAAAAAAAAATTCAGGAATTAACCGACGGTTTTGTTAAGGAAATCGACGAAATAACAAAGCATAAAGAAAAAGAAATATCTGAAGTATGACCTCTAAAAATATCCCCAACCATCTCGCCGTTATTATGGACGGAAACGGCAGATGGGCAAAGAAAAGGAATCTGGATAGGATATACGGACATATAGAAGGGATAAAATCTTTAAAATCCGTTATCAAAGGCGCGATAGAGCATAAAATTAAATATCTTACGGTTTACGCCTTTTCTTCGGAAAACTGGCAGAGACCCGCTGACGAAGTCGATTCTTTAATGCGGCTTCTCGACGAATATATCAATATCGAACTTCCTTATCTTATAAAAAATAAAATCAGGCTTAATTTTATAGGCAATATAGGCAGGATTCCCGAGCAATCAAAATCTACTCTGTTAAAAGCGGTAAAAAGAACAAAAGACTTAGA
>JAJXXD010000125.1 GCA_021781285.1 bacterium
ATTAAAATAATGGAAAGAAAAATAATAAATAAAAAAATTAATATTCTTGGGATTTCCTTTCTGTGTTTTATTATTATATCGCTGTTTGCCGCAAATTCTTACGGATTTTTGACCGACGAGGTTGCCGCTTCCGTAGATAATACGCCTATAACTTTAAACGAATTATATTTTTTATATAATTTCAACGCTATAAATAATTTAAAATACCGCAGCCTTAATAAAACCGTATCGAACGTTAAATTAAAACACATCTTAAATTTTTATATAAACAGGATGTTGATTTTAAAGCAGGAGGAAAAAACCGGAGGATTATCGATATCCGAAAACAAGGTTAATGCATTAACGGCAGGTTTTGAAAAAAAATTTAAGATGCTTCATAAAAAAACCGGCTTTAATTCATTTTTGACAAAATTCGGGTTGAATAAAACCGATTTTAATGTTTTTGCAAAAAACATTCTTATCGAAAAAAATTTTATCGATGAACGGCTCCGTTTCTTTTTGTTCACTTTAGAAAACAGCGGAAAAATTACGCAGGGCGCGAAACAGAAATATAATAAAGAATTGTCGCTTAAATTGAAAAATATGTTATTGAGCATTAGGAAACATTCCGAAATCGAGATAAACGACAATTTTAATTAACGGAATAAACATGTATGATTTAAAGGTCTTATCCGGTTTTTCATCGGCTCATGCCCTTAGAGGCTATAACGGAAAATGCGAAAACATCCACGGCCATAACTGGCATGTCGAGCTCGTAGTATCGTCCGACGCATTGAATGAAATCGGTCTTGTTATAGATTTTAAACTGCTTAAAAAATATCTTAACGAAGTTATGGAAACGCTTGACCATAAATTTATTAATGAAACCGAATTTTTCAAAGAAGTAAATCCTTCAGCCGAAAATATTGCCAGATATATATACGAAGAATTCGAAAAAAAAATGAAAGTAAATAAAATCTTTAATATAGCCGTTAAAAGAGTTGATATTTATGAGACGGACTCTTCCATGGCTTCTTATTATAAAATTGATTGACTAAAGTTCATTAATAATGTATTAAATATATTAAAGCGTTTAAAATTAACTTATTAAATTCCGGCGAATATTATTTTTGTGGATAAAAAAAATATCTATTATATCGCTATCTTAGTTTTTATAGCTTCCGCGTTAGGGGTTTTTTTGATTTACAGAACTCTTACCGCAAAAGAAAAAAAAATAGGCTCGGCAATAAGCGTAAGGCTGAATAATCTTGAAACCGTTCAGAAGCATATAGCCGAAAACATAAAGAGCATTAAAAATATTGAGTTGCCGGTTCTTAGATACGGATATTCCTTTAATGAAAACGACGGTTATTTTATTTCCGAAATCATAAGCGCTTCTAAAAAATACGGCGTAAAATTAGGCCGTGTCAAATTAATTCATATAAATAAAAATAAAAATACGGCGGTTTATTCGTTTAAAGTATCCGGCTCAGGAAAGCCTTCGGATATTTATTCGCTTATTAAGACGCTGGAATATAATTACAAAATAGAATTAAAAAAGTTTTATATAAGCAAAAATTTTAATAAAGAAAATGATGTTTCTTTTTCTTCCCTTTTAGCGGCGTATGTAATAAGCAAGCCCGAGATGTTACCGGGTATCGTAAAACTAAAAGCCAACCTTTCGCCGCCGTATAACTTTGGAACTATAAACCCGTTTGTTAACGTTCCAAAGACAAAAGAGGCGGTCGAAAAAATCGAAAGGAAACCGGCAAAAAAAATAACAGAAAATGTTTATAGGAAGCTGTCGAATGAATCCAATATAAAAGAATCCGATTTTTACAATAAAAAAGGAGTTTCGTTTTTTGAGAAAAATAACCTGAACAAAGCATTGGCAATGTTTAAAAAAGCCGTTATGCTGAATCCGGATAACTATATGGCGTTATCGAACGCCGCCCTTGACAGTTACGAGGCTAAAAATTATAACGAATCTATATTCTATGCAAGAAAGGCGCTAAACCAAAAAAAATTATGGCAGGTTAATTTTATTTTAGGACTGGCGTATCTGCGCATCGAAAATTTTTCCGAAGCCGAGCATAATTTTAAAGAAGCGTTAAAGTTAAATCCTTCAAGCGGACGAATTAAATATTATTTAAATATTTCAAAAAATAGACGATAAATATGTAATGAAAATATACTACATAATTATCATTTAGAGGGAACCCAATTATGAATTTAAATGCAAGAAAAGCGGCAACTTACCGTATCGCTCTGTTTCTACTTTCCATTTCAATTTTATTAGCTTCCGCGGGGGCGTATGCATTTACCACGATAACTATTCTGCCGGGGAAGTTGAATAATTTTAGAATAAACGTTCCCGGTACGGTATCTGCCGGTAGCAAATTTACGGTTAAATTAGTTGCGTTGGACGATTACGGAAATGTTATTACCGATTTTGCAAATAAATACGAAGGGCTTAATATAGGCGTAAGCATCGGAAATAATAACGCTACGGAACAGCTTGATATTCCCGCATCGGAATTTAAAAACGGAGCGGTCAATTTTGATTTATCCTATAAAAAGGCGGGAAATATTGCCGTTTCCGCTTCATTTGAAGGCGTTCAAAATAACAGTTCGACTATATCTGTCGCCGCAGGCCCTTTTCATAATTTAAAAATAACGGCTCCTCGAAAAGCAACGGCGGGCGAACCTTTCGGCGTTAAAGTTTATGCGGTGGACCAGTACGGCAATCCTATACGTTTCATGCCTAAGCCAAACGGAGACATAAAAGTTTATCTTACCGGAGATAATTTTAAAGTTCGTCCGAGAAT
>JAJXXD010000019.1 GCA_021781285.1 bacterium
TTTTCGACTGCCGCGGATAACCAGCCTGCCGTTACGATAAACGTTCTGCAGGGCGAAAGGGAAATGGCGTCGGATAACAAGAGCCTCGGAAGGTTTGAGTTGACCGGAATACCGCCTGCTCCAAGAGGCGTTCCGCAAGTAGAAGTTACATTCGACATTGACGCCAACGGCATAGTCCACGTTTCTGCAAAAGACTTGGGGACGGGCAAAGAGCAGTCCATCAGAATCACCGCTTCAAGCGGATTATCCAAGGATGAGATAGACAAAATGATTAAAGAAGCCGAACTGCATAAAGACGAAGATTCTAAGAAAAAAGAGCTGATAGAGGTAAGAAACCACTTGGACGGCTTGGTTTACTCCGTGGAAAAAACGTTAAAAGATTCCGGAGACAAAATAGAATCTGCCGATAAAATGGCTGCCGAAGAGAAAATAGCGGAGGCAAAAAAGGCTCTTGAAGGAGACGATGTAGATTCCATAAAACGCATAACCGAAGAATTAGAAAAATTGTCACATGCGGCCGCGGAATCTATTTATAAGAAAACCGCCGCCGAAGCTGGCGCTGATGCATCCGGTGCGGGAACGGCCGGAGGAGAAGCGGGGGAAGGACAGTCCAAACCTGCGGACGAAAACGTGGTGGAAGCTGAATATGAAGAAGTAAAAGATAAAAAGAACGAATAAAAAAATATATAAGATTTATTAAACTTAATTTTAAACGAGGACGGAATTAATTCCGTCCTCTTACAAACTATGGCATCTAAAAGAGATTATTACGAAATACTTGGAGTAGAAAGAGAAGCAGGCGCAGACGAAATAAAAAAGGCTTACAGAAAATTAGCTTTAAAGCATCACCCGGATAAAAATCAGGGCGACGGGGATTCCGAAGAAAAATTCAAAGAAATAAACGAAGCATACAGCATTTTGTGCGACGAAGAAAAAAGAGCCGCTTACGACAGGTTCGGACACGAAGGCATGGGCGCTTTTTCTTCGGGGGGCGGGGGCGGCTTCGGATTCAGCGATATATTCAGCGATTTTTTCGGAGATATTTTTTCCCAGCCCAACAAAAAGACAAGACGCAAAAAAGGGGAAGACCTGAGGTACGGAGTAAGAATACGCTTCGAAGAATCTTTATTCGGCGTATCAAAGCAGATAAAATACAACAGATATGAAACATGTTCTTCCTGCGACGGGACGGGGGCAAAAAAGGGAACAAAAAGAGTTTCGTGTCCGGTATGCAAAGGGACGGGAGAAATAAGACAACAGCAGGGATTTTTCTCTATATCCAGAACCTGCTATAAATGCAACGGGGAAGGCGAGATTATCGAAAACCCTTGTCCGGTTTGCAAAGGCGAAGGAAGGGTTATAAAGGAACGCAAGCTGGATATAAAAATACCGGCAGGTATAGACGACGGCAACAGGCTTAAAGTGTCGGGAGAAGGTTCGTCCGGACTTTTCGGAGGACCTAACGGCGACCTGTATGTCGATATTACCGTTGAACCTCACAGCGTATTTAAAAGACAGGGGAACGATATATTTGTTTCAATGCCGGTCAGCTTCTCGCAAGCCGCCTTGGGATGCGAAATAGAAGCGCCGACGGTGGACGGAAAATCTACGATAAAAATATTGCCCGGAACGCAGAGCGGAACGCAGTTCACGCTTAAAGGAAAGGGGGCGCCGAGACTTAACGGAGGCGTAAGGGGAAACGAATATATAAGCGTCGTAGTTGAAACTCCGGCTAATCTGACCCCTAAACAAAAAAGACTCTTCGAGGAGCTTGCCGCCGAAAACAAAGAAGAAACGCATCCGTTAAAAAAATCTTTTATGGATAAAATCAAATCTTTTATATAAAAGACATGCGGCGTTTCACTTGTTTATAAAGCGTATATCTTTGACGGTTATGCTTTTGTCTAAGGCGATTTTTTTATCTTCGGAAGAAAAAAAATCGTTTATCTTTTTTATGAACTCTTCTTTGATAAATCCGAGCTCGAATATTAAAACCGGATTTTCCACGCTGACGGTTAAAACATTTTTATATAAAGCCTTGGGTCTGGTTTTTTTGCTTATATCTTTTCCGCAGATAGATTCCCAGTGCTCGTATAACATCAAAGCGCAATAATCGGACGCGCTAAGTTTACTCTTTAACGCGGCTAAAAGAACTTCTTTTAAATTTAGTTGTTGATTTAATTTCATTATTATAATATTATTCCTTATAATACAAAAATTTTCAATAAATTAAATTTAATAACCTATGGATATTAATTGTCCGTATTGCGGGGCGCATTACGAATTAGACGATTTGCTGCTTCCCGAAGGCAATATTAAAGTAAAATGCAGGGTATGCTCCAATGTTTTTACCCTGAATAAAAACTCCGGCGCTTTTAAAGACGAACCGCGGGTATCCGCGGAAACGCAAATTCCTATAACGCAAACGTCGATTGAACCTGCACATTCGCCTTCGCACGCGTCCGGCTCTGTTTCCGATGATTTTATGCAGTCTATTATGTCCGAAATCAACAGCGCCGTTGCCGAAGAAGCGGGCGAAAAACGCAAAGAAGATTCCGATTCCGCCCCTGTTTCTTCTTCACCCGGCAAGAGTAAGGGCAGGACAACACCGTTTCAAATTGCGATGCTTATAGTTTTAATAGTAGTATTTTTAATTGCCGCCGCGTCCGCCCTTGTCCATTACAATATAATAAATATCCCCTTTCTTCCTTCCGGCGTATCGGACTTTTTATCGTCTTTGTGAATATTGTTCTATAGGAATATAAACCGAAACGTCCGTGCCGCGGTTTTTTACCGA
>JAJXXD010000179.1 GCA_021781285.1 bacterium
AAATATGTCTGCCGGTAAAACAGCGGCTGCCGGTACAGGAAAAACGGATGGCCCTAAGGACAGGATATTAATAGTGGACGACGACCCGCATATGCGTTCCGCATTGACCTTGAGCCTTAAAAAGACCGGCAGGGAAGGGAATATTTTTGCTTCGGCGGAAGAAGCGTTAAAATTTTTGGACGAATTGGACGGAAAGGCGGCGGACGGCGGTTATTTTCTTATATTGTCCGATTTAAGCCTTCCGGGAATGGACGGAATTTCTTTATTAAGCGAAATAAGAAAACGCGGCGCATTTAAGTTAATTCCTTTTGTTATCATTACGGCTTACGGAACCGTAGAAAGCGCGGTTTCGGCGATGAAATCCGGCGCGGCGGACTACCTCTTAAAGCCCTTCGGCATTTCCGATTTTGAAAGAATAGTTAAAAATGCGGAAAAAATTTCCGCATATAATAACTGCCCGCCGCTTGCAGGTTTAGACGATGAATCCGGTTTTGTATGCGAATCCGGCGCTATGAAAAAAATAGACGATTACGTTAAGATAATCGCGGAAGCCGACGCTACGGTGCTTATAACCGGCGAATCGGGAACGGGCAAGGAAGTTATAGCGAGGCGGATTCACAGCTTAAGCAAAAGGAAAGGGAAATTTATCGGCGTAAACTGCTCGGCTATAGTTCCTACGCTTCTCGAAAGCGAGCTTTTCGGACACGAAAAAGGGGCGTTTACCGGCGCGGTTTCTTTGAAGAAAGGGAAATTCGAGCAGGCGGACGGCGGAACTATTTTATTGGACGAAATTGCGGAAATGGATAAAAACCTTCAGGCAAAAATTTTAAGGGTTCTTCAGGAAAAGACTATAGACAGGGTAGGGGGCGACGAACCCGTATCCGTTAACGCAAGGGTAATAGCCGCTACCAATAAAGACATAGAAAAAACCGTAGCGGAAGGAGATTTTAGGGAAGACCTGTTTTACAGGCTTAACGTAATTCATATCTATTTACCGCCTTTAAGAGAAAGAAAAGAAGACGTCGTTCCGCTGGCAAAATATTTTACGGCGCTTTACTCAAAAAAATATTTCAGGGAAATTTCGGGGATTACGGTTCAGGGGCAGGATTATCTGCTTTCGCTTAATTTTCCCGGTAATATAAGAGAGCTCGAAAATATAATCGAAAGAGCCGTAATACTGGCTCAGAAAGATAATTATTTAGACGTCAAGCATTTCGGCGTTTTTGCGCCTTCCGTGCTAAGCGCGGGCAGGGACGCTATGCAGACTGAAGGGGAAAAGACCCGAAACAAGACCGAAGAGGGCGGAATTAATTCTATCCCCGCTGACCCCAATTCCTCTCCAGTTGATTTTCCCGTCGGCGGCACCCTTAACATCAAAGAAATGGAAGAAAAACTTATCGCCGCCGCCCTCAAGGAGTCAAGCGGAAATAGAACTAAAGCCGCCGAAAAGCTAGGCATTACCTCCAGAACACTCAGAAACAAACTCAAAGAATTAGGACTAAAATCCCAATAATAATTAATTTACCTTTATGTCTATATTTTTCTTTATATAGTCTTCAATTTTTTCGTAAATAGAAAAGATTCTCGGCACCTCGTAATTAAATATCCTGTTGATGCCGTCCGCTAATTCATTATCTTCCGAAGAATACTCATGCGCCGTTATATTTCTCGATTTTCTTAATTCGTCCCAATCGTCGGCGCTGTCTATTATTTCCAGTTTTTCTAATCTGTCGAGAATATCTCTGAACGGTTTATTCTCGAAATTTTCTTTCAAATTTTTCAGAATATTAGGAAACAATTTCTCGCCCATCGCATCCTGCAGTTTGGAATATCTAAATATTAACTGGTCTATATGTTCTTTGTCGTCTTCCGACAAATTTTTAAATTTGGAAAGAGTAAGCGGCATATAATGTTTCATTCTGGATACGGCATGGTTTATTTTAGCAATGTGTTTGCCGCATTCTTCAATTGATTGCGACAATCTTAATTTGTCGCCGGACGTTTCCTTTCTCATTGGTTTAACAGGTTTCATTATCTTATTAAAATTCCTTGTCGTTTTATTATATCGTATATAGGCAGGTCTTTCTTAGAGTTAAGATTTTTGACTATTAAATCGATTTTTCTTTCTCCTATTTCTTTTTCGAGTTCGACGAGAAATTTTATTTTAGCTTTTATTATATCGATATTATTAAGCGTTTCTATGAAAATGTCGATATCGCCGCCCTTTTTGCGGTCATCCGTTCTAGAGCCGAATAAATATACTTTAGAATTTTTACCGAAATATTTTACCGCCATATTTTTTATAGAATTTATTTCATTATCTTTTAATCTCATTATAGTATATATAATAACATAATTTTCGGCAAATTTTACTATGGAAAATATTATTATACTTTGGCACGATGTTTGCACAATATACACCAAAAGGCGAAAAAGCCTCATAAAAGGGAAAAATTTTCCTATTATGTTTTTAGGTGTATAATTAATATATTAAGTAACGGAGGGAATAAAAATGTCGGTCAATTCGTTATTCGCGCCAACTACGACTACAAATAACGCCGCTTCGGTTGCGTCTTCCGCGGCAAGCGCCGCGGCCAGTACCGCAAATTCATCAAATCCTAACGGCAGCCTCGTAAGCGCGACTACTTTTATGCAGTTAATGGTTCAACAGTTAGAAAATCAGGATCCTTTAAATCCTCAGTCCAGTTCGGCTTCACTTGCTCAGCTTGCGCAGTTCGACTCGCTGAATCAGTTGAATTCCGTAAACTCAAATCTTCAAACTCTAGTGTC
>JAJXXD010000034.1 GCA_021781285.1 bacterium
AAACGCGATTCTGTTTCCATTTGGAGAAAACGAAGCCGAAGTATTAATTCCGTCGGCAAAAGTCAACTGCTTTAGATTCCCGCCGTTTACGCCTACGGTATATAACTCCGTATTTAAATGGTCGGGAGTAAGCGCCACGGCTAACTTATTTCCGTCCGGCGACCATGCTACGAAATCCGCCGGACCTGAGAGGTTAAGCTTTTTCGTTCCGCCGGTTTTTAAGTTCTTTATAAAAACCGCGGGGTTTCCGTCTTTAAAGGAAATATAAGCGACTTTATTACCGTGCGGCGAAGGATAAGGAAAAATATTTATGGAGTCGTCGTTTGTAATTTTTTTAACCCTGTGTCCCCCGAAATCCATTACTAAAATATTCTTTGAACCGCCTTCTTCCCCGACGAAAAATACTCTCGTGGTAAAGGGTCCTTTTACTCCGGTTAAAAACTTTAATATATCGTCGGCAAATTTGTTTGCGAGAAACCTGTACTGGCCGTCCATACCCTCTAGTTTTTCGGAAAAAAGGAGATGTTTGGTATATATGCTTATAAGATTTGCTTTCATCTTTATGATGCCGTTGGACGTTTTGTACTCGCCGGTTATCAGATACTGGGCATTCAAAACGCCCCAGTTAGAATAATCTATTTTTTCCGGACTTATCGGGGCGTACTGCGGATTTTCAAGATACGAAAGCGGATTTACTATATGGAAATACCCTATAACCGAAAGGTCGTGCCGTATAACGCGTGCGGCGTTTTTCTCGATTTTTTTATGCTGTCCGTATGCCGAAATATTTTTAAAATCGGGAACGGCGACCCTGATTTTTTTTATCCTTGCGGCATAAATATTTATATAGACTTTTGCATGCGAATTTACGGGATATAAAACTGAAATACCCGTTAAAACGCAGGCAAATATAAGCATGCTAAGTAATGTTTTTTTCATAGTCGTTATAATTATAAGTTAAATTAATAAAAAATATCAAGGTCTGTTTTTGAGTATTTCCCTCGGATTAAAGTTCATCAGCACTCCTTCGCCGGCATTGTTGGAATTTACGAACCTCATAAAACCGGCCGGCGGCGGCGGCAGAGGACTGGACAGCTTGACCGCCTCCACCGACTGGGAATCAAAGTATCCGTTTCCGGACGATTTAACTAATTTGACCGCGTAAATGCGCCCCGATTTTGATATCTGGAAAGCCACTACCGATTTATAATTTAGATATTTATTAAGGGATATATTAAAATTAGACGTTATAACCGAAACTATTTTATTTACATAGCCCTGAAATCTGTGAACGTTGCCGCTGATTAACGACTCGTTCAGCTTGCTGTAAGCATTATTGAGACTCACCATATTATGGAGATGGGCATAAACGTTTGAATTTAACGTCGGAGTATAAGGATGCGGCGAAGTATAGGGGTGGGGAGGCGCATATCTTCTCTTTTTCGGATAAACCATAGATGAAGGCGCTTTGGTAAGCGGTATGGAAACCGGCTTTGCGGTTTCAACCGGAACCGGTTTGCTTGCCGGACGCTCCACGGTTTTAGGCTTTGGCGGATACAGTATGGATTTAACGGAAGCAAGAGGTCCGGGGACCCTGCTTACGACGCTCACAACCACTTTTGAGCCTATCGACTGAATTTCCGGCCTGTATCTTATAGAAAGATATATTATCAATCCTATTAATAATATATGGAAAATGGCGGAATATACTAAATATACGCCTATGCCTTTATTGTTTTCGCTGAACATAAAAGGTTTTACCTGCCCTTCCTGCCCGCTAAAACGGGATTTGCCGTTACCATTCCTATTTTCGTAATTCCGGCGTCTTTTATTGCGGCCATAACTTTTATTACATATCCGTAAGACAGCGACGAACTTGCCTTGAGAAATATCTGCTTATCCTTTCTATGCTTATATATCGCCGCAAGTTTTTCGGTCAGAACCGGCAAGCCGACCCTGAATTTATTAACATATAACGTCCTGTCGGACTTTACCGCAACGACTATCGTTTTTTCGGGGGCTTTTAAGGCATGCGCCGCCGCCGTCGGCAGATTGACCCTTATTCCGTGGACTAATATCGGAGCGGTTACCATAAAAATAACTAAAAGGACAAGCATAACATCTACGAAAGGAGTGATATTTATTTCGGACATAAGCCTGTAACCGGAAACTCCGCTTCTTTTATCTTCTTTATCGTCAAAAGGCGTGAACATAATATAATATATTTAATTTTTTTATAAAATCTGTCTTTCTATTATTGTCATAAATTCATAAGTAAAATCGACCATTTCGTTTACCATGACCCTTACTCTATTGGAATAATAGTTATAAGCTATAACCGCCGGTATCGCCGCAAAAAGACCCGCCGCCGTAGCGATAAGCGAATCGGCTATGCCGGGAGCGACTACCGCCAGTCCGGCCGTTCCGGCTCTTTGAATGCTTTCGAACGAAGTCATAATCCCCCATACCGTTCCGAAAAGACCGATAAAAGGAGCTGTAGAACCTACAGTAGCCAGAAAGGGAAGGGAAACTTCCAGTTTTGCAATGGAAGAAAGCTGGGATTTTTTCAAAGCCCTCTCGACATATGCCAGATTTTCTTCGTTGTTTTCCTTATTGACCTGCTGCCCCGCGTCGGCAGATTTTTTTTTAATATTCAGAAGTTCTTTATACGTAACGTTAAACATAAACGCTATCGGGCTGTAATCCAAGCTTTTAGCGGCGGTATAAACATAATCCAGCCTTTTTGATTCCCAGAAAATATCGAGAAATTCCTTGTCCTCTTTCCTTG
>JAJXXD010000148.1 GCA_021781285.1 bacterium
TATAGAATATAAGAATTACGCAAATAAAAAAGGAGTTAAGCAGGTTTTTTCGGCCCCTTTAGTCAGAAGCTCATTCGGCGCTGAAAAATTTTTCAAACACTCGGTTTAAAATGATAAAATAAAATAATATAATATAAATTTTTTTATCCGTTTGGAGAAATTTATAATGATAGAAGATTTTGAAACCATTAAAAGGCTTCCGCCGTATGTTTTTGCGGAGGTAAACAAGATAAAAATGGAAGCCAGAAAACGTGGCGACGATATAATCGACCTCGGAATGGGCAATCCTGATTCTCCGACGCCGGATTATATCATAGAAAAGCTGGTCGAAGCGTCGAGGAATCCAAAAAACCACAGATATTCGGTATCCCGCGGAATATTCAAACTCAGGCTTGCAATAGTCAATATGTATAAGCGTAATTACGGCGTCGAGCTTGACCCCGACTCCGAAGCCATAGTTACTATGGGCATAAAAGAAGGCTTGAGCCATCTTATGCTCGCTATTATAAACAAAGGCGACGTCGCCTTTGTGCCTAACCCTACATACCCTATTCATGCATACAGCGTGATTATCGCAGGAGGAGACGTAAGAAGCATACCTTTAATTCCGGGCGATGACTTTTTTGAGCATCTTATGTCCGCTCTTAAACAGACATGGCCTAAACCCAAGGTCATAGTTTTAAGTTTTCCGCATAATCCTACCACGGTTACCGTAGAGATTGACTTTTTTGAAAAATTAGTCGATTTTGCAAAAGAAAACGGCATATATATAATTCACGACAACGCATATGCGGACTTAACTTTCGACGGATATAAAGCTCCAAGCTTTTTGCAGGCAAAAGGGGCGAAGGATGTCGGAATAGAATTTTTTTCTATGTCAAAAAGCTACAGTATGGCCGGATTCAGGGTCGGTTTTGCTCTCGGCAATCCGGTTCTTATCAATGCTCTTTCGAGAATAAAAAGCTATCTGGATTACGGAATGTTTCAGCCTATACAGATAGCCTCCATCATAGCCTTAAACGAAGAAATTCAGCATAATGCGATAAACGATATGGTCATGCATTATAAAAAAAGAAGGGACGTATTAATAGAAAGTTTCAGGTTTGCCGGCTGGAATATAGAGAAACCCAAAGCGACTATGTTCGTCTGGGGTAAAATACCGAGACAGTTTTTGGATGCGGGGGTTAAATCGCTTGAATTTTCAAAATTATTATTGGATAAAGCGAAGGTTGCGGTTTCTCCGGGTATAGGGTTTGGGGAATACGGCGACGAATACGTCCGTTTTGCGCTTGTGGAAAATGAAATGCGCATAAGGCAGGCTTCAAAGGGTGTAAAACATTTTATAAATAACGAAGAGTTTTTTCATAAAGCTGTTTAGGGGATTCAATATATATGAAAAAAGAGATTAATATAGGACTTCTGGGTTTCGGAACGGTCGCCTCCAGTTTTTATCACATATTTTCGGAACAAAAGAGCGAGCTGGATTCCATTTTTTCCGTTCCGATAAATATTAAAAAGATATTCACCCGCGGAAACAGCCATCCCGTTCCCGAAAATATAAAGAAGCTGTCGGTTCAAAATGCGTCCGATATACTTGATGACAAGGAAATCGACATCGTAATAGAGCTTATAGGAGGGATTCATCCGGCAAAGGATTTTATCCTTCGGGCAATATCCGGCGAGAAAAGTATTATTACCGCAAACAAAGCTCTTCTTGCGGAACACGGCGAAGAGATATTTAAGAAATGCATAGAAAAAAAATCCAATATAGGGTTTGAAGCCGCCGTAGGCGGCGGAATACCTATATTACGGGCTATAAAAAACGGACTTGCGGGCGACAAAGTCAAGTCGGTTTATTCGATAATCAACGGAACCTCTAACTTCATATTATCGAAAATGACCAAAGAAGGCGGGAAATTCGAGGACGTCCTTAAAAAGGCGCAGGAAAAAGGTTACGCCGAAGCCGACCCTTCGCTCGATATAAACGGCACCGACAGCGCGCATAAACTTGCCGTTCTTGGAAGGCTTGCTTTTTCTACCAGTCTGTCGATGAAGGACGTAATAATAGAAGGGATAGAAGATATAACTCAGCTGGATATAAGTTTTGCTAGAGAACTGGGATATACTATAAAACTTCTTGGAATTCTTAAAAACGAAGATTCTAAAATAGAAATAAGAGTCCATCCTACTTTAATACCGTCTTCAAGCCTTTTATCAAAGATAGACGGTGTATTTAATGCTTTTCTGGTAAATACTAAATTTGCCGGACCCCTCAGTCTTACCGGTTACGGCGCAGGCGGAAATCCTACGGCAAGCGCGGTAATGGGAGATTTAATAGAGATGATTTCAAGGTTGGTAAATGAAGACGACCATCATGATTTTATTATTTCTAAAATAAAAAATAAACTTAACATTAAAACCAAAAAAGATATAATTTCAAGATACTATCTGAGGTTTTCCGCTATGGACAGACCCGGCGTTCTTTCAAAAATATCGGGAATTCTGGGCGAAAATTCGATAAGCATAAGTTCCATGATTCAAAAAGGAAGGAAAGTCGAAGGCTCGGTTCCGATAGTTATTACGACCCATGAGGCTAACGAAGAAGAACTGTTTAAAAGCATAGCATTATGCGACAAATTAGACGTTATTTCGTCAAAAACTATGGTTCTAAGAATAGAGGATAATATTAGTTAAAAGATAAATTAAATAAGACGGGAGACAGACTTAAAAGGAGGGTAGTTTGGTACTTAACAAATATGAAGGCGTAATCAAAAGGTAT
>JAJXXD010000167.1 GCA_021781285.1 bacterium
TTACAAATATATAAATTATATATTCGACAGGTATAACGTCGAATAGGCGGATAATAGGCCCAAATCCCGATTTATGATTTTTTATATATATGAATTACCTGAATTGCTTAATAACGTCATTGCGAGCATCAGTCATTGCGAGCGTAGCGAAGCAATCTAAAACGAGATTGCTTCGCTACGCTCGCAATGACGGAATAGTGCGCTCGCAATGACGGGATAGTGGAATTTATTAAATATTTTCTAAATCGGGATTTGGGATACGATACAAAAGTAAAAGTCGAAATTAGAGAGGAAAAAATGACGAAGAAAGCATTTATCAAGGTTACGCTGAAAGAAGAAGTCCTGGACCCGCAGGGTAAAGCCGTTCTATCCGTTCTCAAGTCTTCCGGTTATAATAACGTTAAAGACGTCAGGGTAGGAAAATATATCGAAATAGATATGGAAGACGGCAAATCCGGTTCGCTCAAGAACGAAGCCGAAGAAATTTCCGAGAAAGTCCTGTCAAATCCGTTAATCGAAGAATTCAGCATAGAAATTAAATAAAATAAATAAAGATGAATAATAAAAACATAAAAGCGGGAATTACCGTTTTCCCCGGTTCAAACTGCGATGCCGACGTTTACCGAGTTTTAAACGCGGTATTCGGCGTAAACGCATCTTTTATATGGCATAAAGACAAAATCAAAGACCTTAAGAAATATGATTTCATCGTAATCCCCGGCGGGTTTTCCTACGGCGATTATTTAAGGTCGGGCGCTCTTGCCGCAAGAAGCCCGATTATGGAATTAGTTAAAGACTATGCGGTTAAGGGCGGGATAACGCTCGGCATATGCAACGGCTTTCAGATACTTCTGGAGGCGGGGCTTTTGGGCGGAGTTATGCTCGCAAACGATTCTTTGAAGTTCGAGTGCAAAGACGTTTATTTAAAGACGCTCAATGCCGACACGCCTTTTACCTGCGCCGTCAAAAAAAATTCCGTTCTTAAAATGCCTATAGCCCACCATGACGGCAACTATTTTGCGACGGGGAGCATAACCTCCGGCTTGAATAAAAAAAACGGCGTTATTTTTAAATACTGCGATGAAAAAGGCGAAATTACCGCAGGTTCCAATCCTAACGGCTCCCTGCATAACATCGCCGGAATTTCAAACGAAACCGGCAACGTAATGGGGCTTATGCCCCATCCCGAAAGGTCTTCGGAAAAAATTCTCGGAAGCGAAGACGGCGGTTGGATTTTTAAATCTATGATTAAATATGTAAAGGAAAAATAAAAAAATAATAAAATAAAATGAATAAAACGAAAAAATCGACGGAAAAACTTTTCGGCTTATCGGTCGAAGAATACGAAAAAATATCCGAACTGTTGGGGCGCGAGCCGGACGGTTTTGAACTCGGCATATTTTCGGCTATGTGGTCGGAACACTGCTCTTACAAAAGTTCCAAAGTTTACCTTAAAACCCTGCCTACGGAAGGCGGCAAAGTCCTGATAGGACCGGGTGAAAATGCAGGCGTCGTAGATTTCGGCGACGGCGACGTTCTCGTTTTTAAAATGGAAAGCCATAACCACCCGTCTTTTATAGAGCCTTTTCAAGGGTCTGCAACCGGGGTAGGCGGCATTATGCGGGATATTTTTACGATGGGCGCAAGACCGCTGGCAAACCTCAATTCTTTAAGGTTCGGGAGTTTTTCGCATCCGAGGACGCCTTACTATCTTTCCGAAGTCGTTAAAGGAATAGGTTTTTACGGAAACTGCATGGGCGTGCCTACGGTAGGCGGCGAAGTCGTGTTCGACGAGTGTTATAACGACAATATATTAGTAAACGCTTTCACCATAGGCATAGCGAAAAAAGACGGCATATTCCTTTCTTCTAAGTGCGAAGTCGGAAATATCGTGGTTTACGTGGGCTCGGCAACGGGAATGGACGGCATCCACGGAGCCACTATGGCTTCCGAAGAGTTCGATTTAAAAAAGAACAAAAAAAGAAGCACGGTTCAGGTAGGCGACCCCTTTACCGAAAAACTTCTTCTGGAAGCATGCCTCGAAGCGATGGAAAAAAAGCTGATAGTATCTATTCAGGATATGGGCGCCGCCGGCTTGACCAGTTCGTCTTTTGAAATGGCGGATAAAAGCGGAAAAGGAATGCTCATAGACTTAGACGCCATACCGCTAAGGACCGCCGGAATGACGCCGGTAGAAATGATGCTTTCCGAATCGCAGGAAAGAATGTTAATCGCCTGCGAAAAGGAAAAACTAGACGAATTAAAAGCCGTTTTCGATAAATGGGGACTAAACTGCGTTAAGGCGGGAGAAGTAATAAAGGAAAAAGTCATTAAATTTTATTATAATTCAAAAATTTATAAAACGCTCGACGTCGATGTCATCGTTAACGGACCCGAATATAAAAGACCGGTTAAAAAACCGGAATATTTAAAAGAAATAACGCCCGTAAAAATAGATAATTATAAAATACCAGAAAATCTGAACGATATTGCCGTTAAAATTATAACCCACCCCAATATAGCCTCTAAAAGGAAGGTCTTTACCCAATACGACTATACCATAGGAACGGCTACCGTAGTTCCGCCCGGTTTTTCGGCGGCGGTTTTAAGGGTTAACGGAAACAAAGGCTTTCTGCTTAACGCAGGCGGAAACTCCAGATATACTTATTTAGACCCCTTTACGGGCGGCGCGCTTGCGGTAACGGAATGCGCCCGTAATATAACCGCCTGCGGAGGTTATCCTGTTGCGATTACGGACTGCCTTAACTTCGCAAGCCCC
>JAJXXD010000183.1 GCA_021781285.1 bacterium
GCTTGCATATTACGACGAGCTGGTTAAATCCGTGCCGGAAGGACTGCTCGAACTTACAAAACTGCGCGGATTAGGACCTAAAAAAGCAAATCTTTTGTATAATAATTTTAATATAAAAGGAATAGAGGAGCTGGACGATGCCATTAAATCTGATAAGCTTAGCGGAATCCATGGTTTAGGGCAAAAAACAGTAGAAAATTTAAAAAAATCAATAGAAGATTATAAAGTTTTTAAACAGAGGTTTTTATATATAGATGCTTTTAATCAGGCGTTTCTATTTGAAGCCTATCTAAAAAATACTCCGCAAAAACTTATCGACGAAATTGAGATAGCCGGTTCTTTAAGAAGAAAAATGGAAACCGTAGGCGATATCGATATCGTGGCTTCCGTTATAGCGGGGAAAGAAGGGCAATTTTCCAAAAGATTTTTAAGTTATCCCGAAATTTTAAGGGTCGAGTCTGCAGGGGAGACTAAAATCAGCGTTGTTTTAAAAAGCGGGATACATGTCGATTTAAGAATAGTTCAACCGGCAGATTTCGTTTATGCCCTTCATCACTTTACCGGCTCAAAACTGCATAACGAGGAGCTGAGGTCGATAGAAAAAAAACGCGGCTACAAGATTAACGAATACGGGATATTTGCAGGCAACGGTAATAAAATAACGGTCGGCAATGAAGCCGAATTTTACGATGTATTCGGAATGCAGTTTATTCCGCCGGAATTAAGGGAGGGGATGGGAGAGATAGAATCGGCGTTAAGCCATAGCATACCGGGTCTCGTCGAAGAAAAAGACCTGAAGGGAGTTTTTCATATTCACACGACATACACGGACGGAAAAGAAAGTCTGGAAGAAATGATAGAAGCCTGCGTAAAACAGGGATATAAATATGCCGGCATTTCCGACCATTCGGTTTCGGCGCATTACGCAAAAGGACTTTCTACCTCTGAACTTGAATCCCAGATGGAATATATAGATAGGCTTAATAAAAAATATGAGGGCATAATTAAAATTTTTAAAGGCATAGAATCGGATATTCTGCCGGACGGAAGTCTCGATTATGATGAAAAAACGCTGGAGAAGCTTGATTTTGTGATAGCATCCGTCCATTCCAAGTTCAATATGGCGGAAAATCTTATGACCGAAAGGATTATGAATGCCGTTAAAAACCCTTATACCACCATGATAGGGCATCTTACCGGCAGGCTTCTTTTGGAAAGAAAGGAATATGCGGTCGATATATCCAGAGTTTTAGATTGCGCCTCCGAGTATAAAACCATTATAGAACTCAACGCCAATCCCAAAAGGCTTGATATAGACTGGAGGTATATTAAAGAAGCGATATCCAAAAATGTTTTACTTTCTATAAATCCGGACGCTCATAATTCGTCCAGCATATATTTTGTTAATTACGGCATTAACATCGCAAGAAAAGGGTGGGCAAGAAAATCGGATATTCTAAACACCGGAAACGTTTCGGAAGTTTCCAATGTTTTGAGCGGTATAAGGGACTATAAGAAGAAAAAAATATGACGTTAAAAATTTTATCGGTTGCGGGATTCGACGGTTCCGGAGGGGCGGGAATAACTTCCGATGCCAAAGTATTTTCCAAGTTTAAAATTTTCGGCTTATCCGCCGTTACCGCGATGACCGCCCAAAACCCCGATAATATTTATATGGTAGAACCGGTTTCCGACGCTTTTTTTTCGGCGGAGCTAAATGCCGTATTCGGTTATTTTTCGGTGGACGCCGTAAAAACCGGTTTAATATTCAATGAAAATCAGAGTCTGATATTGTGCAGTTTTCTTAAAAGATACAGCCCAAAAACGGTAGTTATCGACCCGGTTTACGTTTCGACTTCAGGAAAGATGCTGACGAAAAAGTCCGGTTACCCCGGCTTTTTAACTCCATTATTTAAATATGCAACGGTTATTGCTCCCAACATTAAAGAGGCGGAGCTTATTGCGGAAACGGAAATCAAAGACTTAAAAGGAATGAAACTTGCGGCAAAAATTATAAGAAAAAAAAATACCGGCATTAAAAATATAATAATAAAAGGTTCCCATATTTCCGAAGAATCCGGCGGAAAAAAAATATTCAATATAATGCTTGATTCTAAAAATAAATTTTTTGTATCCGAAACCCAAAAATTAAATCTCGATAAAGAAATTCACGGAACAGGATGCGCTTTTTCAGCCTGCCTGACATCTTTGCTTGCAAGGGGGATTAAGGCTGAAGACGCTTTCGTGGAAACGGAAAAATTTGTTTCTAAAATTATACGGGGTTTTAAAAAAATACCGGATAATACCCCGGAAAAAAATATATATATTACCGGGAATATATAAACAATTAAGATTATTGTAAAGCGCCCTGCAGAATTTTATTAATTACGGGGAAAGGCCTGTAGCCCGTGACTTTTTTATAAAGAATAAGCCCTTGATATATAAACAACGTCGGGGTTCCGCTTACTTTTGCGCTCATACCGGACGATATGTTGCTTTTTATAAGCCTCTTAGCCAATCCGCTTTTTACGCATATCTCTTCTTTTCTAAGGTTTATTGCGCCTTTTGCATGAGTTTTAAGAAAATAGTATAAATCTCCTATCTCGGTCCAATCTTTTTGGTGTTTATACAACAGGCTTCTCACCGTCATATATTTTCCTTGAAAGGCGGCGCAGTCGGCATATTCGGCGCCTTTAAAAGCGTATTTATGTATTAATGTAAGAGGAAAATCCCTGAATTGTATAAAAATCTTTCCTGTTTTGACATAATCTTC